>DASVXR010000220.1:0-2022 GCA_036392595.1 Sphingomicrobium sp. | reverse complement strand
GTCGCCGGGCGCGCTACCTCGACGCGCTTGGGATCATTGAGAAACTTCTGCGCCAGCTTCTGGATCGGCGGCGGCATCGTCGCCGAAAAGAGCAGGGTCTGCCGGTTCTTCGGAAGCTTCGAGCAGATTTCCTCGATGTCGGGGATGAAGCCCATGTCGAGCATGCGGTCCGCCTCGTCGATGACGAGCAGGTTGCAGTCGTTGAGCATGATCTTGCCGCGCTGGAACAGGTCGAGCAGGCGGCCCGGGGTGGCGATCAGGACGTCGACGCCTTTCTCCAGCGCTTTGACTTGGTCGCCCATCTGAACGCCGCCCATCAGCAGCGCCATCGAAAGCGGATGATATTTGCCATACTTCTCGAAATTGTCGGCCACCTGCATCGCGAGCTCGCGCGTCGGCTCGAGGATGAGCGAGCGCGGCATCCTCGCGCGGCTCCGGCCATGATGGAGGATATCGAGCATCGGAAGCACGAAGCTGGCGGTCTTTCCGGTTCCGGTCTGGGCAATTCCGATCAGGTCCTTGCCCATGAGGACAGACGGGATCGCCGCCTTCTGGATCGGCGTCGGCTCGGGATAGCCACTGTCCGCGACTGCGCGGACCAATTCGTCTGATAGGCCTAGAGCGGCAAAAGGCATTGAATATCCGGAAGAAAATGAAAGCCGCGGCTTCTTATGGCCGATGCGGCAATGACCCCTCGGCCGCTATGCGGCGCCAGGCGCCATTGTCAAGGAAGCCTAATGCCTGAGGCGCGGTTCGAGTTGCGTGAAGCGCTCGATCGTGCAGCTTCCGCCCATGCGCGAATGGATGGAGTCGCGGTGGGCGCAGAGCCGCTCGTCCTGCGGCTGCAGGTAGAAGCCGCCGTAGAAGTCCAGCGCCGGGCAATCCTCGTCGAACTTGGCGCGGATCCGGCTGCGGTCCGCGAGAACGAAATCGACCTGGTCGACCTGCTCCTCGCCCGAGAGCACAGCCCGTCGTATCGCGCCCGCCGGGATGCACTTGGGCCCCTTGCGCTCGATCCACTCGATCTGCGGGATGAAGGCGCGCGGCTGGACGGGCACGCGCAGGATGACCTCGTCCTGGACGACCAGGCGGGTGACCGTTTCCTGCACGGCGCCGGGCTGCACGGCGACAAAGCCGAGCAGCACCGGAAACAGACTGAAGATGATTGCCGGAGTCACTTACCCGCTCGCCCTCTCGCGACCGGCTTCGCAGCGAAGCGTTGAACAATCAATGAATTAAGCTTGCGACGACTTCGCCCAGAGGCTGCGCCCAATGCTTGCCTAATGGCTCCAAGGCCAATAGAGGCCTGCCGCAGATTAATTCCGGCCGGCCCGCGGAACGCGCAAGGCCGTAAGTCCGGACCCCAGGAGAGAGATACCAATGGCGACTGCCGCGCCGACCCAGAGCCTGCCGCTATTCTACAAGGAGCTCGAGCCCCTGAACGTCACCCAGCATGGGAAGATGAAGGTCCGGCCGCTCCAGTCCATGCCCGAAGTCGCCAAGACCCACGGCGTTCCCGTCACCGTCGACGAATTCTCGCTCGCCCAGCGCCACTATCCGATCGTCTTTTCGATCGGCGACAACCCGGTTCCGATCGGGCTCATGGGCCTCAACGAGGGCGTGAACGTGTTCCTCGACGAGAGCGGGCGGCCGATGAACAACGCCCAGCTCTATATCCCGGCCTACATTCGCCGCTATCCGTTCATGCTGGCGCGGCTCCGCCCGGATAGCGACGAGCTGTCGCTGTGCTTCGACCCGACCTCGGGCGTCGTCGGCGAGTTCGACGAGGGCGAGCCCCTGTTTGACGGCGACCAGCCGAGCGCCGCGACTAAGGCGATCCTCGAGTTCTGCGAGCAGTTCGAGACCGCGGGCCAGCGCACGGGCGCCTTCATGGAAGAGCTCACCAAGTCCGGGCTGCTGATGGACGGCGAGGTCGCCATCCAGCCCGAGGGCGTCGAGCAGCCGTTCATCTATCGCGGCTTCCGCATGGTGGACGAGGAGAAGCTGCGCGACCTTCGCGGC
>DASVXR010000219.1:0-2995 GCA_036392595.1 Sphingomicrobium sp. | reverse complement strand
GGTCGCATAGGCGCGGCCGTACTTGTCGAGCTGCTGCTCGCGGAGCGGAGCGGCCTCGGCCGGCGGGGGAGCCGCGGGAGCCTGCTCCTCGACGGGAGCTTCCGGCTCGGGAGCGGCCGGGGGAGGGGTGGCGCCGAGCTGCTCGGCAATGGTTTCGCGGGTATCGCTCATTTACGCACCAACCTTGTTCTTGCGGTTCATCGACGCGACGTCGAGGAGTTGAGGATCCTGGCCGCCGTGCGGGTGCTCGGTGCCCTTGTAGATGTGCAGAGCGCGCATCTGGTCGCGCCCGAGGGGGCCGCGCGGAATCATGCGCTCGACGGCTTTTTCGAGGATGCGCTCGGGAAAGCGGCCCTCCAGCACCTTGCCCGCGGTGACCTCCTTGATCCCGCCGGGGTAGCCGGTGTGCTTGTAATAGACCTTCTGGTCGAGCTTGCGGCCGGTGAAGCGGATCTTGTCAGCGTTGATGACGACGACATGGTCGCCGCAATCGACGTGCGGAGTGTAGCTCGGCTTGTGCTTGCCGCGCAGGATGTTGGCTATGATCGTGGAGACCCGGCCGACCACGAGGCCGTCGGCGTCGATCAGGTGCCATTTCTTCTCGACTTCGGCCGGCTTTGCCGACTTGGTCGTCTTCATCAGCGCCTTCATGGCGTTGATCCTTTCGTTGAAATGCGAAAGGCGGCGCTTGAGCGCACCGCCGTCGGGCGTGCTATTTGCCGTCGAGCGGTCGAAAGTCAAGCAAAAGCGGGTATTTGCGGACGGGTAAAATAATACCGCTACACTCGGGGAGAGCCGAGGGACCCAATGTTCCTCCCGCGCGCTGTGTCAGCCATGGCTGAAGCTTTGCGCCGCCGGGCGGCCCCGAAAAAGCAAGCGACGGGAGCGAAGGTGCGGCGCTGGCAGCGCTGGATCTTCCCGGTCCTTCTGGTCGGAGCGCTGATCGTCGCGGTGCTCCATTTCGGCGACCTCAAGAAGTTCGCCGAGCTGCTGTCGAGGGCTCGGCCGGCATGGCTGGCCGTGGCGCTGGCGCTGCAGGTCGCGACGTACGTCTTCCTGTCGGCGCAATGGTGGCTGGCGCTCAAATATGGCGGCAGCCCGCGGCCGATGAAGGAGCTGCTTCCGCTGACGATCACCAAGCTGTTCGCCGACCAGGTCGTGCCGACCGCGGGGATGAGCGGCAACGTGCTGCTGGTCGACCGGCTTTGCGCGAAGAAAGTGCCGCGGGAGAATGCCGTCGCGGCGACCATCCTCGCGATCATCGCTTATTATATTTCCTACGCGGTCTGCGCCGTCGGGGCGGTGGCCCTGCTCTGGGTCCACGGAAAGCTCAGCCTGCTCCTGCTCGGTCTCGCGGTCCTGCTCCTCGCCGTTGCCGCGGCCATCCCCGCGGCCGCGCTGTGGCTCAGCGACAGGGGTGAAAGAGCCTTGCCGCGCTGGCTCCGCGAGCGGGAGTCGGTCCGGCAGCTGGTCGAGCTAGTCGGAGAGGCGCCCAACGATCTCGTCCGCGACAAGCGTCTGATCGCGCAGATGGCGCTGCTCAATCTCGGCGTGTTCCTCGCCGACGTCGCGACGATGATGGCCTGCCTTCTCGCCGTAGGGGAGCAGGCGCGGTTCGGGGCGTCGTTCGTCGCCTTCGCCATGGCGTCGATCGTGGTCACGCTGGGGCCGGTGCCGCTGGGGCTCGGGTCCTTCGAGGCGACTTCCGTCGGAATGCTTCGGCTAATGGGGGTGGGCTTCGAGGCCGCGTTCGCTGCGACCTTGCTCTACCGAGGATTCGCCCTGTGGCTGCCGCTTGCGCTCGGCATGATCCTGACCCGGCGGGAGCTTAAACCAGAGTAGCAGCCCGCGGTCGTGACGCGTCAGCAACGATTGGAACGTTGCGGCCTCGCACATTGTTTTTCCGGGCAAAAGCAATTGGGAGGTTTATATGTATATCGGTCTTGGCGGATTATTGATCCTGATCCTCATCCTTTGGCTTCTGGGCGTCATCTAGCGCCGTCCAGGGATCAGCCCACGCCGGAGCGCTCCCAGCGCGAGATTAGCTCCACGACCTGACTTGGGTCGAACGGCTTTTCGAGGCGCGGCACGTCCTCGTGGCGTGAGGGGACGGCGCCGCTTCCGTACCCTGTCGCTATGGCGAACGGGATACCCATGACCTTGAGCTGGTCGGCGAGCGCCGCGGCATTCTCGCCGTGCAGGTTGAGGTCGAGCACGGCGCAGTCGAACTCGCCTTCCTCGATCGCGGCTTCGGCCTGGGCGACGCTGCCGACAGGGCCGATGATGTTCGCTCCGGCGCCCGACAGGCCTCGCCGGAGGTCGTCGGCGATATAATATTCGTCCTCGACGACCAGCACCCGCATTCCAGCGAGTTGAACGCCGTCTTCATGCACGCGCGCGATCATCGGCCGTATCCAATCCGCCTAACGGAGAGTATACAAAATAACATAGGTGAGGGTGAACGGCCATGACGCACCCTACGGTCGTTCCGGCTTTCCACTTCAGATTGGAATCGCCGGTGGCCTCGAAGCTCGAAGCATTCACACGGCTGTCTGCTGACGACCGCGCGGCTCTGGCGCAGGTCAGCCGCAACGTGCGCTTCGTGGAGCCTCGACGGGACCTCATGAGCGAAGGCGACAAGCCGCGCTTCGTTCACCTGGTGCTCGACGGCTGGGGCTGTCGCTACAAGAGCCTGCCCGACGGCAAGCGGCAGATCGTCGCCTTGTTCGTCCCCGGCGATTTCTGCGACGTCAACGTCTACATCCTGAAGCAGATGGACCACAGCATCGGGGCGATCACCCGGCTCAAGGTCGCGATGATCACTCCCGATGAGATGAACGCTTTGACCGCCGGCCGGCCGCGCATAACGCAGGCCTTGTGGTGGCACGAGCTGGTCACGACGGCGATCCAGCGCGAGTGGACGGTCAACCTGGGGCAGCGCAGCGCCTATGAGCGGCTGGGGCACCTGCTGGTGGAGTTGTACCTGCGGCTGAAG
>DASVXR010000218.1:0-7006 GCA_036392595.1 Sphingomicrobium sp. | reverse complement strand
CGGCCTGCCGGTCAGCGAGCTGATCAGCGAAGGCAATATCGGCCTGATGCAGGGCGTGAAGAAGTTCGAGCCCGACCGCGGCTTCCGCCTTGCGACCTACGCGATGTGGTGGATCCGCGCGAGCATCCAGGAATTCATCCTCCGCTCGTGGAGCCTGGTGAAGATGGGCACCACGGCGGCGCAGAAGAAGCTCTTCTTCAACCTCCGTCGGATGAAGAACCAGATCGACGCGTTCGAGGAGGGTGACCTCAAGCCCCAGGATGTAACGAAGATCGCGACCGACCTCGGTGTCACCGAGGAAGAGGTCGTGTCGATGAACCGCCGGATGGCGATGGGCGGCGACACTTCGCTCAACGTGTCGCTGAAGGGCGACGAGGGCAGCGAGAGCCAGTGGCAGGATTTCCTCGTCGACAGCGGGCCGCTCCAGGACGAGGCGATCGCCGAGGACCAGGAGAGCCGAGTCCGCCACGACCTGCTGATGACGGCGCTCGAGAGCCTCAACGACCGCGAGAAGCACATCCTGATGGAGCGCCGCCTGGCTGACGAGCCGAAGACT
The DNA here is from genome assembly GCA_036392595.1 of Sphingomicrobium sp. GTDB lineage: Bacteria > Pseudomonadota > Alphaproteobacteria > Sphingomonadales > Sphingomonadaceae > Sphingomicrobium. The sequence continues at coordinate 6,450 of DASVXR010000218.1, read as the reverse complement.
CTGGAGGAGCTTTCGCAGGTCTACGGCGTCAGCCGCGAGCGCATCCGCCAGATCGAGGTCCGCGCGTTCGAGAAGCTGCAGGCTGCGCTCCTGCGCCTCGCCGGGGAACGCCGCCTGCTTCCGGCGGCTTAGCCGGCCTTCTTATCGCTGACGGAGGGCTTGCCCGTCCGCTTTTTTGACGGACGCTTGTCTTCCCCCGCGACGTGATCCGCGGCCCAGGCGCCGCGCGCGCCCATCGGCCGCGGCTTGCCGGTGGTCGAATCCTTCGCGGTCTGATGTTCGATCTCGGAGTTGAGCTCGGCGCCCATGACGAAGGCGTAGGCCGACAGGTACATCCACGTCTGCAGGCCTACGACGGCTGCGAGCGAACCATAGGTCGCATTGAAGTTCGCCACCTTGCCCGCATAGAAACCGAAGGCGAGCGTCAGGATCAACCAGGCGATCGCCGTGAAGACCGACCCCGGGGTGATCCACTCCCAGCGTGCCTCCTCGCGAGACGGAGCATAGCGGTACAGCGTCGCAGCCGCGGCCGCCGCCGCAAGCGCAAGCGCCGCGTAAGAGATCAGCCTTCCGATGAGCAGCACCGGTCCCGATGCGTGCGGAAGAATGGCGCCCAGGAATGACAGGGCCGTGGTAGCAACCAGTGCGCCGAGAGCCGCGAGGACCGCCGCGACAGTGATGATGATCGTCAGCAGGTAGACGCGCCAGAGCGGCCGCTTCTCCTTCTCCTGATAGGCAATGTTCAGCGCGGTAATGAGCGACCCGGCCCCGTTGCTCGCGCCGTAGAGCGACACGATCAGGGCGAGCACCAGTCCGACGCCCTTTTTGCCCTGCGACGTATGGACGATCCCGACGAGCTGGTCGCTGATCAGCTTCGCGATGTCGTTGGGCAGCACGCCGAAGAGCGTCCGCATCGTCTTGACCAGCGTCCCGACGTCGGCCGCCAGCCCATAGAGCAGCACGATCGCGGCAAGCAGCGGAACGAACGCAAGAAACCCGTAGAAGGCCACCCCGGCCGAAACGAGGCCGACATTGTCCGTCGACGTCTGGGCCCAGGTTCGCTTCAGGACCTGCTTCCAGCCGCGCTTGGGGATGCTCCAGGGGGAGCTTGCATGGTGTCCGGCCGGGTCCGGACGCTTACGCTTCACACGAGCTTTCGCCATGCGTGCTCTAACCGGCTTGCGCGCTGCGGCGTTCCCGCGGAGAGACCGGCTGCGTAACGACCCCCCTTGCCAACGGCCGAAAACAGGCGGACGGTGGCACTTTCCAGACAGGCGCCCGAGCGCCTTCCTTAGAGCGACTCGCGCGCCGTACAGGCACGAAGGGAGAGTCGCATGGCCGGACAACCATCCAAAGGCACCCGAGTAATCGCGCTGGTGGGACCCGCCGGCGCAGGAAAGACCAGCCTTGCCGAGGCAATGCTGTTCGCAGCCGGAACCACGGACCGATTGGGGTCCACGGCCAACGGCTCCAGCATCGGCGATTGGAGCCCGGAAGCGCGCCAGCGTGGTGGCTCGACGGAGCTCAACCTCTACAATTTCGAATATCTCGGCGACCAGTTCGCCGTCCTGGACGTGCCCGGCTCCGTCGGATTCGCCGCGGACGGAGCACGCGCCGTCGCGATCGCCGACGTGGCAATCGTGGTCGTCGATCCAGACCCCGCCCGAGCGCCGCTCGCGGCCCCTGCCCTCCGCGCGCTCGATGAGCTCGGAATTCCGCACCTCATCTTCGTAAACCGTATCGACCAGGCGCATGGCCGCGTGCGCGATCTCCTGTCCGCGCTTCAGCCGATGAGCGTCTCGCCCCTCATCGCGCGCCAAATTCCCATTTGGGACGGCGAGAAGGTGAGCGGCTTCGTCGATCTCGCCCTCGAACGCGCATTCAAATATCGCGCCGGCAAGGAATCGGAGCGGATCGAGATCCCGTCGGAGCTCCAGGACCGCGAGATCGAAGCCCGCACGCACATGCTCGAGCAGCTCGCCGACCATGACGATGAGCTCCTCGAGCAGCTCCTGATGGACCAGGCGCCGACTCCCGAGAAAGTGTTTCAGGACCTGGCTCGCGAGACTAGCGAGAGCCTCGGCGTTTCGGTGTTGTTCGGCTGCGCGAGCAGCAGCTGGGGTGTCCGCCGGCTGTTGAAAGCCTTGCGCCACGAAGCTCCAGGACCGCAGGCGGCGGCCAGCCGGCTCGAGGTGAGCGGCCCGTCGATGTACGTCTTCAAGATCCTTCATGGCTCGATCGGCAGGCTCGCGCTTTCGCGAGTCCTCGGTGGAGCGATCCACGAAGGCTCGGACCTGAAGACGCAGGACGGCGAGCATTCGCGCGTCGGCTCGTTGTTCAAGGTCCAGGGAGAAAAGACGCAGAAGATCAGCGAAGCCGCCGACGGCGATCTCGTCGCGGTCGCTAAGGTCGACAGCGTCATGGCCGGGCAATGGCTCGGGACCGGCAAGCTTCCGTCGCCCATCGAAGTCGAGTTCCCAGCTCGCAACTGTGCCTTTGCGATCGAGCCGGCCGACCGGAAGGACGACGTCAAGCTTTCAGGCGCACTCCATCGCCTCACCGAGGAGGACGGCGGCCTGATCGTCGAGCATGACGACGCCAACCATGAAATCCGCCTGCGCGGAGTGAATGACGAGCATCTCAACACCGTCCTGGCGCGCCTCAAGCGCCGCTACGGCGTCGAGGTGAAGTCGCATCCGCCGGCCGTCGGTTATCGCGAATCAATCCGCAAGCCGGTGCGCCAACACGGCCGTCACAAGAAGCAGTCCGGCGGTCACGGCCAGTTCGGCGATGTGATTATCGAAATCCGTCCGCTCAGCCGCGGCGAGGGCTTCGTCTTCGAGGAGAAGATCCACGGCGGGGCCGTGCCCAAGCAGTGGATCCCCGCCGTCGAGGAAGGCGTGCAGGAAGCAATGCAGAAAGGCCCGCTTGGCTTCCAGGTCGTGGATTGCGCGGTGACCCTGGTGGACGGCAGCTATCACAGCGTCGACAGCTCCGAGCTCGCATTCCGTCTCGCCGGGCGGATCGCGATGCAGGAAGCGCTTGCAGCCGCGCACCCGCACCTGCTCGAGCCGATGCACAAGCTGACCGTCGTCTGCCCCTCGAGCGCGACCAGCCGGATCACATCCGCGATCGCGGGCCGCCGGGGACAGATGCTCGGCCTCGGCCCGCGCGACGGCTGGACCGGCTGGGACCGCATCGAGGCGCTGATCCCCGAGGCGGAGCTCTCCGGGCTGGAGGCGGAGCTCCGCTCCCAGAGCCAGGGCCTGGCGACATACGAGGCCGAGTTCGACCATCTGGCCGAGCTCAATGGCCCGCTCGCCGACAAGGTGATCCAGCAGAAGGTGCCCGAGCCGGCCTGATCGCCATTGCGAGGAGCGGCAGCGACGAAGCAATCCAGTGCGCAAGGCTGGATTGCTTGGCTCTGCTCGCAATGACGTGAGGCTTTCCCTACACGCTTTCCCATGAAGAACTGGTTCCGCGACCAGCATTTTGTCTCGCTGCTGAAGAACAGCAGCTATCTCGGCGCTTCGCGCATCGTCGCAGCCGTCGCGGGCATCGCCACGCTGGCAATGGCAGGCCGCGGCCTCGGCGTGGTGCTCTTCGGGATGCTGGTTCTGATCCAGAGCTACGCCAAGGCGGCGAGCGGCCTAAGCAAGTTCGAGTCCTGGCAGCTGATCGTCCGCTACGGCGGCCAGGCGCTGACGGAGGGCCGCCCGGACGAGTTCAAGACATCGACCGGCTTTGCCTTCGCGCTCGATGTCGTCAGCGGCATCGGCGGGATGATCATCGCGGTGCTGGTGCTTCCGTTCGTCGGGCATTGGTTCGGCATCCCTGACGACCAGCTGTGGCTGGCAACGCTCTACTGCACGATGCTCCCGACCATGGCCGCGGCGACTCCGACCGGCGTGCTGCGCTCGCTGAACCGCTTCGACCTGATCAGCTGGCAAGGAACGGTGAGCCCGATCGGCCGGGTGATCCTCACCACCGCCGCCTTCGTCATGCACGCGCCCTTCGCGGCCTATGTCGCCATCTGGTACGTGACCGACCTTTCCGCCGACCTCTTTTTTTGGTTCCTCGCGTGGCGCGAGCTGAGACGGCGCGGCCTGCTCCAAGGCATCCGCCCGACGCTGAGACCAACGACGCTCCCGGGTGCGTGGCGCTTCGCGATCCATGTCAATCTCACCGCGAGCGTGATGGCCGCGTGGAGCCCGATCGCCCGGCTCGTCGTCGGCGGCCTTCTCGGCCCAACGGGGGCCGCCTTCTTCCGGGTAGGCTCAACCCTTGCGGACGCCGCGCAGAAGCCCGCCGACCAGCTCGCCAAGGTCTTCTATCCCGAGATCATGCGGATGGACGTCCGCACGAAAAAGCCCTGGAATCTGATGCTCCGGGCCGCGGTATTCGCGGGCGGGATTGCCTTGCTTGCGATCCTGATCCTCTTCGTCGGCGGGCGGCCGCTCGTGCAGCTCCTCTTCGGGAAGGCGTTCCTCGGCGCCTATCCGGTACTGATGGTGCTGCTCGCCGTCCCGCTGATGGGCGTCCTCAGCTTCCCGCTTCCGCCGATGCTCTATGCGCTCGACCGCCCGGATGCTCCGCTCAAGGCGAGGCTCGTCGGAACGGCCGCTTTCTTCATCCTCGTCGCCCCGCTGTCGTGGCAGTTCGGAGTGGTCGGAGCGGCCGCCGCCTTCTCGCTCGGATTCGCGGCAACTGTGTTGACCCTGATCCTTCAGCTTCTCGGCGAATACCGGCGAGTGAAACCGCGCAAGCATGCAGCGCGCGCCCCTGCGGATCGCTCCCTGCTCGAGGAGACGGAAACTCCTGCGCTGGAATAGCTAGCGCCTTCGCTCCGCCATCACCTCGCGATAAAGCTCTTCGACCTTGGCGGCGCGTGCCTCGTCCGTGCATAGCTCGAGCACCAGTTTGCGGCCCGCGGCGCCCAGCTTCGCAGCCTCTTCACGATCGCTAAGCAGGAGTGAAATGGCCTCGGCCAGCGCGGCCGGATCCCGCACCGGAACCAGCAAGCCCGTTTGACCCTGGCGCACGAGCTCGCGGTTGCCCGCAACATCTGTCGAGACCACCGGCCGCGCCATCGCCAGCGCCTCGCGGACAGAACCGGTGAGCCCCTCCCCGCGCGTCGACGCGCAGACCACCACGTCCATTGCCGCGAGCGCTGCGGGCATATCGGTGACGAAGCCTGGGAAACGGACCCGCTCGGCGATTCCGAGCTCGCCAGCGAGATGCCTGGCGTGCTCCGGCGATCCGTCGCCGGCGAGCACGAAATGAGCGTCGGAGTGGTCGCGGAGCAAATGCGCGGCGGCCTTCAGGAAATCGGACTGGCCTTTCTTCCTGCTCTTGAACGATGCCGCCATACCGACGAGCGGGGCGCTTCCCGGAACCCGCCACGCGTCGCGCATTACTTCGCCGCTGGTCGCGGGATCAAACCGGTGGACGTCGAAGCTGCCGTAGATGGTGCGCAGCTTCCGTTGCGGAATTCCGTCGCGGATGAGCTGCTGCTTTACGGCGTCGGCGACCGGGATGATCCGGTCCACCCAGTAGCGATGGATCGCCCAGGCCGGCGGCTCGCGCAGCAGCGAATATTCGGTCCCGCGGTTCGCGACCCAACCGAAGCTGCGTTTGTTCCAGGTCGCTCCTGCAAGGAAATAGAGCGCCTTGTTCTTGTGCGTGTGGACGATGTCCGGTCCCAGTACCTGCAGCGTCTCGCGGAACTTCCGCATTGCGGAGAGGCTCAGCAGCGGCCGCCGGAGCAACTGCACGCCCGCATCGGTCAGCCGCCGCCATTCCGCCCCCGTCCGTTCCGAAGCGTCGCGATTCTCGTCGAAGACGCAGGCGACGCTATGCCCTCGCTCCGCCAGGGCAGCCGCGAGCCGCGCGCATTGGATCGCACCGCCCCGCTCGATCTCCGCGTGGGAGTCGATCATCAGGATGTTCATTCCTTCACCCACGGCTCAGCCAGGATCTCGCCCCAACGTCGGTCGAAAGCGGCCCACAGCTGCTCGTCGTCCGAGAACATCAGCAGCTCCTGGTTGAGCCAGCGGGAGGTGCGAGACAGGTTGTAGCTGCCGAATGCCGACCAGCGCCGCCCACCCTGCTCCGCCAGGATGAACTTCGCGTGCATCGGAAGCTCCTCCGGGTGTTCGTAGCGCCAGGTGCGGACGCCGCTCGAGCGGAGGAACTGCACAAGCGGCTCGGGGGTCCGGCGAAAGGTGTGGTGGGTCAGCACCTCGACGCTCCCGCCGCGCTCCACGATGCGAACCAGCAAGTGGGCGGTCCGGCGATCGCTGAGATGCGAGGCGGCAATCCGCAACCTGGAGCCGGTGCCGACCTCCGCGAGCCGCTGGTCGAGCGGATTGCCGCCCCGCCTGGGGAAGAAGAAGGCCTGGCCCGCCGTCGATCGATCCCGCGACGCCAGTCCGAGGAACGGATTCGCAC
>DASVXR010000217.1:0-6717 GCA_036392595.1 Sphingomicrobium sp. | reverse complement strand
TAATCGCGGCGAGCAGCGGGTGCCTGCGCTGCCACGGCTTCAATTCGATTCCCGCGCCGGTGTGCCGGTTGATCTTCCACGCGATGTAATCGGCGCCGCCGGCGAAGGTCAGGCTGGCCTTGGCGAGGCGCGCGATCGAGTAGCGCTTGCCGTGCCGCTGCATCCGCCGCCACCAGCGCGCGGCCTGGTCCGGGCTCATTGAAGCCTTCGCCTGTTGCAGCGCCGCGGCTCCGAACCGCTGATACCGCTCCGGATCCGCCTCGACGAGCGCATCCGGGCGGCTCAGCCGCTCGGCTCGCAGCTCGGCGTGGAACGTCTGCCGGAAGGCGAGCTTCCAAAGCTCCTCGACGTTCGCTTCGGGGGCCAGCGGGCGGGTCCAGCCCAGCAGTGTCGGCACGGCCTGGCTGACGCTGCCGATCACCCGCCCGGCCGCCGCCGCATCGGCGCTCCACACCAGCCGCGACGGCTGGGCGAAGCGCGCGGCCGTCGACACGGTCCAGGCGTCGGCCGAGCATTCGTGTGCAAAGTCCGCCTCGCTCAGCACCGCATATTTGGACACCAGCCCGTCATGCTCGAAATAGAAGACGTTGGGCGGGATCATCCGGTTGGCGGCGGCGAGCCAGCGCTTGTCGTAGGCCGCGCGATAGTCCGACACGATCAGGTAGAAATCGAGCATCAGCCCTTCGAGCTGCTGCTGCCGAAGACAGGAGCCGTAAAACAGCACCGCCCGGCTCGCCCCGCCGTGCTTTGCCGCGATCGCCTCCGCCATCGCGGTGACGCGCGGATCGACCGGCGCGCTCAGCTCCTCGGCCACGAGCTGCCTTAGCTCGGTCATGTCGTGGAAATTACGCCGCCAGCTTGACGAACGACAGCGGCTGCGCGGGCCTCAGGTGAATGGGCCGGCCGCTTTCGGCGCGGAAAGTCTCGCCGTCGAGGATCACGTCGGAGCTCTCACCCTCGATGGTGATCGCGTCCGCCTCCTGGAAATGCACTCCGCGGACCTTCGAGCGGCCAAGCTTGCCGGCAACGCTCGCGAGGAAGGCGGCGACGACGGAAACCGGACGTTCCTCGACGGCCAGCAGCTTGAGCGACCCCTCGCGCTTGCCCCCGACGTCCATCGAGAGGAGCAGCTTGTCGAGGGTCGTCACCATCAGCAAGGAAAAGCGTCCGGTAAGGCGGTTGCCCTCTTCGGACAGCGAAAGGCTGACCGGCTTCGTGTCGGGCGGGAGGAAATCCGCCTTCGCCCGAAGGATCAGCTTGGCCATTCCGGCGAGCGCCGCGAGGACATGGGCAATGCCGTTCGGAAGCCCGAGCGGGTAAATCTTGTCGCGGCAATAGAGCATCGTGTCCGCAAGCCCCGCGCCGCCGAGGAACATGCCGATGACCGGCTGAGCGCCTTCTTCCCCGTGGCGAAGGGCGATGAGCTCGCGAGCGACGACGTAGGGAGCAAGATCGCCCTGTGCGACCTCGATCAGCCGCTCGAGCGCCCCGACCGGGTCGCCCTTGGCGCCAAGGTCGATCGCGATGAGGTTCGTCTTCCCGCTGGGAAGCACCGCGACCGGCGGCGGACTGTCGCCGAAATGGCCGCCGTTATGCAGCTCCGTCAGAGCCGCCTGGACCGTCCCATCGCCGCCGTTGATCGCCAGCACCTTCGGCCTGACTCGCGCGATGACCTTCATCGCCTCGCCGATCTGGCTCGCGTGCTCGACCTCGTAGTGGAAGATGTCGGGATGGTCCGCACAATAGTCGCGGATGCGCGGAAGCTGCGCGAGATTGCCGGTCGACCTCGGATTGCTGAGCAGCGCGATGCGGGGCCGCTGCCTTCCGCTGCAGGCAGCCGCGCTGCCCGCCCGGCAGGCCTCTGCCCCCGGGAGAGTCGCTTCAGAGCTGCCTCGCGTTTTCAACATGCATTCACCGGCCGGTTCGCTATAGGCACATCGAACGGCTGCTTCCGTGTGCCGCGGTCGCATCCGTCCGGTGTGGAATGTCCGCTGCCTTTGCGGCCAAATCATGGTGCTGGGACGACGAAAATTGCGCGAAGCAGCCCTGATCGACCGCTATCTCGCCCGCAACATCGCGGTGCCGCTGTTCGGCTCGCTGATCCTGGCGGCGATGCTGCTCGTCCTCGACAAGATGCTGAGGCTCTTCCAGTACGTGGTCGACGCGGGCGGCCCCGTCAGCGTCGTCTGGCGGATGCTCGCCAACCTGCTTCCCGAATATCTCGGCCTCGGCATCCCGATCGGCCTCATGCTCGGCGTGCTTCTCGCCTTCCGCAAGCTCGCCTTGTCGTCAGAGCTCGACGCGATGCGCGGCGTGGGCCTGAGCTTCGGACGGATGCTTCGAGTGCCTTATTTCTACGCGGTGGCGCTTATGGCCATCAACATCGGCATCGTCGGCTATCTCGAGCCTTACACCCGCTACCGCTACGCCGGCCTGCGTTTCGACTTGAACTCGGGTGCTCTCGGCGCCGCCGTTAAAGTCGGCGAGTTCAATCGCCTCGGCAAGCACCTCACGCTTCGCATCGAGCGCAGCGAGAACAAGGGGACGCGGCTCCACGGCATCTTCGTCCAGATGGATGACGCCAAGGGAATGTCCGTCGCCGCGACGGCGGAGCACGGCCGCTTCCTCTCGACCGACGACCCGAACATGATCCTGTTCCGGCTCGACAAGGGCCGGCTGGTGCAGGATTCCCCAAAATTCTCGGCTCCCCGTACGCTCGCCTTCGACAGCTACGACCTGCCCATCAGCCTGCCCGCCATCGAGAAGTTCCGCACCCGCGGCGGAACGGAGTCAGAGGAACTCTACATGCACGAGCTGTGGCGGCTCGGCTATGGCGGCGGAGCGACGAGCGAGACGCAGAAGCTGATGGCCCAGTCGACGCTCAACTTCCGGATGGTCGAGATCGTGATGATGCTGATGCTTCCGCTCCTGGCGGTGTCGCTCGCGGTGCCGCCGAAGCGCAGCACTTCGGGGCTCGGGATCTTCGTCGGGATCCTGATCGTGGTCGCCTACCACAAGGTCAACCAATATGCCGAAGCGGTCACCGCCCAGGGCCGGGTCGACCCGATGATCGCCTTCTGGGTGCCGTTCGTCCTGCTCGGCGGGATGATCTTCTGGATGTACCACGTCCTCGCGCATAAGCCCGGCGGTCAGCCCATCGGTGCGCTCGAACGCTTCTTCGCCAAGACGGCGAAGGCGGTTCGCGGACTGCTTCCCAAGCCGCGTGAAGCATGATCAACCTCAGCTTCTTCCCGTCGCGCAGGCTCGCTTTCTACATGGTTCGCCTGTTCCTCACGCGAAGCATCGCGGTCCTCTTCGCGCTCGTGCTGATCCTGATGACCCTCGATCTCCTCGGAGAATCCGGAAAGATCCTCGCGGTCCCCGGCAACGGCGATGCCGAGCTGTGGCATTATGTCGCGCTTCGGATTCCCCTGCTCATCTCGCGCTTCCTGCCCTTCTCGGTGCTGCTCGGAGCGCTCATCGCCTTCGTTGCGCTGAACCAGCACAGCGAGGTCGTGGCGATGAAGGCGGCGGGGCTCTCCGCGCACCAGATCCTCGCGCCCCTCGTCGTCGCCAGCATCGGGATCGCCGCGGCCCTCTTCGTCTTCAACGAGACCGTCGTCGTGAAATCGGCGCGGGTGGTCACCGCCTGGTCGGACAATGATTACAAGCCAGTGCCGCCCGAGAGCGGAGTGCTCAGCAACGTCTGGCTGCTCGACGGCGAGGACCTGGTCCGCGCTGGCTTAGTGGTCGGCCGCCCACCGACACTCCATGCCGAGCGGGTGAGCATCTACGACCGCAACGCCGGAGTCCTGCAGCGCGTGATCCAGGCCCAGAGGGCGACCCCGATCCAGGGGAACCGCTGGCTGCTGACGGGCGTGCGCATCTACGACGCGACCATGAACATGGTCCGCCGAGTGCCGCAGCTCGAAGCCATGGACGGGATCACCCAGAACCAGCTGAGGCTCGCCAAGGTGAACCCGGACGAGCTCGACTATTGGACCCTCAAAGCGCGCATCGCCGAGCTCGAAGCCGCGGGGCGTCCGGCCGATGAGGCCAAAGCCGGCCTTGCTCACAAGATTTCCGGCCCGCTTTCGACTCTGCTCATGCCCTTGCTCGCCGCCGTCGCGGCTTTCGGCCTCGCGCGCTCCGGCCAGGTGATGGTGCGCGCCGCCGCCGGAATGGCGCTCGGCTTCGCTTATTTCGTCGCGGACAATTTCAGCCTGGCGATGGGCAATGCCGGCGCCTACCCACCGCTGATCGCCGCCTGGGCGCCGTTCCTCCTGTTCCTTCTGATCGGCGAAACGGTGTTGGTGAGGACGGAGGAGTAGCTACGCCGCTATTTCTTGCGGACCTTCCCACACATGCGTGTTATGGACCCGTTTACCCCAGAGCGTTTGATGGGAGGCGACATGCCCCAGTTCGTGATCGAGAGGGAAATGCCGGGCGCCGGTCAGCTCAGCCCGGAGGACCTGAAGCAGGCCTCTCAGACGTCCTGCTCGGTGCTGCAGGACCTCGGGCCGCAGATCCAGTGGGTCCAGAGCTATGTCACCGACAACAAGATCTACTGCGTCTATCGTGCGCCGAACGAGGAGATGATCCGCGAGCATGCGCAGCGCGGAGGCTTTCCGGCCAACAAGATTTCGCAGGTGCGCAACATGATTGACCCGACGACCGCGGAGTAGCGGAGTTCGGCGAAGGGGCAGCGCCGCATGTCGCATGTGTTCATCTCTTACGCGCGCTCCGACGAGGACCTCGCCAGGGAGATCGGCGACCTCATTCGCGAGGCGGGCTACGAAGTCTGGCGTGACGACGAGCTCCCCGCGCACCGCTCCTATGCCGACGTCATCGAGGAGCGGCTGTCCGGCGCCGCGGCGGTCGTCGTCCTGTGGTCGGCCGAAGCGGCCAAGTCGCAGTGGGTGCGCGCCGAGGCCGATGCGGCGCGCTCGGCTCTGACTCTCGTTCAGGCAACCCTCGACGGGACCATTCCTCCACTTCCCTTCAACCAGATCCAGTGCGCGGACCTCAAGGGCTGGGACGGTCAGCGCACGGCCTCCGGCTGGCGCAAGCTGCTCGCCAGCCTTGCAGAGCTCGCTGGCCCGAGAGAACAGCCCGAGCCCCGGCGCTCTTCCTCGCGCTCCGTGTCCGTCTGCATCCTGCCCTTCCAGAACATGAGCGGCGACCCGGAGCAGGAATATTTCAGCGACGGGATCAGCGAGGACATCACGACCGACCTGTCACAGATTTCCGCGCTCGAAGTGATCGCTCGCAACACCGCCTTCACCTTCAAGGGGAAGTCGCTCGACGTGTGTGACGTCGCCCGCAAGCTCGGCGTGACCCACGTGCTTGAAGGCAGCGTCCGCAAGGTCGCCGACCGTGTCCGGATCACGGCGCAGCTGATCGACGGCAGGACCGGCGGTCACGTCTGGGCCGACCGCTACGACCGCGACCTCACCGACATCTTCACGATCCAGGACGAGATTTCGAAGGCAATCGTTCGCGCGCTGAAGATCAAGCTGCTCCCGGAAGAGCAGAAGGCGATCGTGAAGCGCGGCACGAGCAACGCCGAGGCTTACAATCTCTACCTGCTCGCGCGGCAATATTGGGTGACCGGCAATCACGGCGACGTGCGCCGCGAGGAACGCGTCATGCGCATCTGCAGCCGGGCGGTTGAGCTCGATCCTTATTATGCAGACGCCTGGGCGCTGCTCGGCATTGCCCAGTCGAGCCTGTGCTACCGCTTCGGCCGCGACATCGACGACGGCTTTGCCGCGGCCAATGCCGCGCTTTCGATCGACCCGAACATCCCGCAGGCTCGCCTGCCGATCGCCAAGCGTCACCAGCATCGCGGCAATCACGACAAGGCCGCTGCGGAAATGGAAAAGGCGATCGCGCTCGGCGGCGATTCCTGGGAAGTGAATCGCGAGGCGGGGCGCTACTTCCTGAACCTGCGCGACATTGAGTCCGCCACCAAACATTATGAGCGGGCCGTCGAGCTGGTCGACGATGATTTCCACTCATGGGCGATGCTCTCCACCTGTTATCGCGCCGCAGGGGACACGGCGAAGGTGCGCGAGGCGGGCAAGAAGATGGTCTCCGAAGCGCAGCGTGCGGTCCAGCAGGACCCCAGCAACGGGGCAGCGCTTGGCATCCTCGCGGGAGGATACGCGCTGCTCGGCGAACTTGATCGCGCCCACGAATGGATCGACCGCGCTCTGCTGGTCGATCCGGACAATCTCAACATGCGATACAATTTCGCCTGCGTTCTCGCCGGTTACGCAGGCGACAAGGAAGGCGCGATCAAGCTGCTGCAGAGCATCCTGCCAGTCGGCACCCGCGCAGTCGTCGAGGCGGCGGCGAGCGACCCCGATCTCGACCCGATCCGCGACGACCCGCGATTCCAGAAGCAGCTGGCCGCGGCTCTCAAGCGCCACGGCTTGGAGCCTCCCGACGCTGAACAAATGGAAGTGAGAACGACCGCGACCTAGACGCCAGGGGCGCGGCCTATTTTCGACCCTCCAGCGCCTTCCTCACCGACTCGCGCGAACGCATGTGCAGCTCCCAGAAGTTCTTCACGCCGCGTCCGGCGAGCCGCTCCTCAAGCACCGTGAGATGCGAGTTCCAGCCGCTGCCGAAGTCCTGCGCTCCGGACGGGCTGACGATGCCGCTATGGGTCAGCACGAGCCGCGTCCGTCCGCCTTCGGCGATGAGCTCGTA
>DASVXR010000216.1:0-3114 GCA_036392595.1 Sphingomicrobium sp. | reverse complement strand
ATGTGACCGCCAGCGAGAACGTTCGTCGCGCGGCGCGCCTGCGGCTCGGGCGGGTCAGCGACATCCTGCCCAACAACCCCGAATTCGGCGGCGACGAGGTGGCGATCGTCGAGGACTGGTGCCGCCGCTCCGGCATCGCCTTCGGCGGCCGCGCGGACATCGGTCACGACTCCCGCAACCGGGTCGTTCCGTTCCAGAGGGAAAATCGCTGATTTTCTCTCTGCAACGGCATTGCAAAGCTTTCCGCTTTGCGCTCTATCCACAGACAGGAACAACAGGAGGGCCGTGATGGCACAAGGCAGTCGTAAAGCAGGGGGCGGACTGGCCCGCCCGGTTCAACCTTCACCGGAGCTCGCGAAGATTTGCGGCAGCCAACCGCTTCCGCGCAGCCAGGTCGTGTCGAAGGTGTGGGACCACATTCGCAAGAACAAGCTGCAAAACCCGCAAAACAAACGGGAAATCATGGCTGACTCGACGCTGAAGCCGATCTTTGGGGGTAAGGATCGCGTCAGCATGTTCGAGATGAACAAGCATCTTTCGAACCACCTGAAATAAACTTCAGCTGGTCTGAGACGAGGAGGGGATCCGCGGGTTCGCGGGTCCCCTTTTTGCATGCGGGCAAGGTGCGACTCGGACCTGGGGCTCAGCCTCGCCAGAGGCCGTCGAGCCTCTCCTGAGTTACCGGATAGCCGAGGTGCGACGGGATGGTGATGAATTTCTCGCCCTCGCGCTCCTCGACCCAGGGCGTCACCGGCTCGATCGGATGGGCGAGCGCATCAGCGCGGATCGCCTCGAAACTGTCGTGCAGCGCCAGCCGCTCGAGGTTGCGGCGCGTAGGGAAGATGAGCCGCGCCTCGCCTCGCTCCTCGCGCTCGAGCGCCTCACGGGCGGTGAGCCAATAGGCGCCGGCGCATTCGCCCTCGATGACGCTAGGCTCCCAATCGCCGGGCGGGCAGGGCGCGACGTAGAACATCGTGTCGAACCGCCGCACCGCGTGAAACTTCGGCACCCAGCGCGCGAACGGCGTGAGCGCCGAGGCGTCCAGCGCCGCGCCCGACTGGTCGAGGACGTGCGCGAAATCCTCGCCGGCGGCGAGCGCCGCCTGCAGCTCGAGGCAATGCTCGGGGCGCGGCGGTGAAGCGAAGCCCGCGGGAACGGCCGTTTCCTCGATTGTCTCGCGGATTGCCGCGACGGCATGCGGATCGATGCCGAGCGCCTCGGCCAGCTTCCGGTCGGCCTCGTCGATCCGGCCGCCGGGGAAGACGAGCGCTCCCGCGGCAAAGGCCATGCCCTCGGCGCGCTCCACCATCAGCAGCTCCGGCGGGCCGCCGGCGCGGTCGCGGACGACGACGAGGGTCGCGGCGGGAATCGCTTCGTCGGCCATTGCGGCGACCTACGACCGCCGCCTTCAAAGAAAAAGCCGCCCGAGCAGGGACCCGGGCGGCTTCTCGCGACCTCTTCGCGTGGAAGGGGCTACATGCCGCTGACGTTCTGCTCCTGAGCGTCCGACGGATTGACCGTATTGTCCTGGACGACATTCTGGTTCTGCTGCTGCTGGTTGCCGAGCGACGCGGCTTCCGCGTTGGCGGCGTCGTTCGCCGCCTCGCTGGAGAGCGCGTTCAGCTGGTCGGCGGCGGGCTGGTTCAGCTCCGCGTTCTGGACCTCGTCCTGGTTGTTCCGGTTACAGCCGGCAAGCGAAAGCGCCGCCGCGCCGGCGAGCAGAAAAACAAGCTTTTTCATCAGTTTACGTTCCCCAAGAATCGCCTTTGCACTGTTGCCATAACAGCCGAATCCTTGAGATTCACGCGTAAAATCCATATCTAGGGCGTGCCGGGCAACCGGCTATGTCGGTAGACTGTTGGGTGGAATAGGCACTTCGGACCCGGGGGGCAGTACCCCGGCGCCTCCACCACCAGCCGCCAGGTCGACGGGTTTCGACGGCTGCTGATGGGGGCGAAATAGGATCGACGAGTGCAATAAAGGCCCGATTGCCGATCGGATCGAGCCACCGTGACGGCTCATTCTCACAAGTGCCAACGACAACGAGGCACTCGCTCTTGCCGCGTAACTGACGTCCTAACGGACTGAAGTTACAAAGCTAAAGCGCGGTCGGACCCCACCGGGCAACAGAAGGGGATTCCAGCGGCACGGGGGACGCCGGGCAACAGAAGTCCCCCACCTTCTTTCCCGTGAAACAACCGTAAGCTAGCATCCTCCATGAGGGGGATATTCCATGCTGCATTGGACCAGGCGCCTGCTCGTCGTCGCGGCGGCGCTGTCGCTCACCGGGTGCCTGTGGGGACCGGGCAAATTCGCATCCGACCTTACGCTGCGCAAGAACGGCACGTTCGTCCTCGACTATCGCGGCGAGATGGTGCTGCAAATTCCGAACGATGATCCGTCAGATAAGGTTGAAGTGAAATGGCAGGACAGCATGCTGCACTGCTTTAAAGATGGTCACGTCGAACAGGACCAAAACGTCATGATGGAGCCGCAACCAGACGGGTCCATGGTACGTCGGCCATGGCCAAGAAAAGCGAACGAAAGACCCTGCACGGCTGCCGAACTCTCGAAGGCCAAGTCGGATTTCTTAAAGGCGAAGAGCGAGCAAGCAGCTTCGAAAAGGAGGGACGCCGAGCAGATGGCAAAAATGTTCGGCCTTCCCGGCCTCGACGATGCGTCGAACCGCGCCTTTGCGGCCAAGCTGATGAAATATGACGGCTGGCGGTCAGTTACCTATCGCGGAAACGGCGTGTTCGACGTCGTCTATCACGCCGAGGGCCGCGCTACCCAGGACTTCCTCTTCCCCGCGCTTCCCGACAACGACCTCATCGTTCCGTTCATCGCCTTGCGCCGCCGGGCCGACGGCTCGGTGCTGGTCACCGCACCTGCGTTCACCGGCGGCGCGGGGCCGCTTGCGGCTCGGGCCGGCGCTGCAGCCGCGGGCGAGATGAAGGGGCCAGTCTCCCGCGCCCAGGGCCGTTTCACCGTCATCACCGACGGCGAGATCCTGACCAACAACAGCGAGGACGGCGCCGCTCCGCACCCGATCGGGCGCCAGCTTCACTGGGACGTCGGGCCCTCGTCGAACAAGATCCCGGAGACGCTGATCCG
>DASVXR010000215.1:0-3126 GCA_036392595.1 Sphingomicrobium sp. | reverse complement strand
GAGCCCGGCGCCGGCTCCGACCTCGCAGGGCTGCAGACGAAGGCCGAGGAAGTCTTCGACGAAGCCGTGGGCAGCTACTGGCTGGTCAACGGCCAGAAGGTGTGGACGAGCTATGCCGACAAGGCCGACTGGATCTTCTGCCTGGTGCGAACCTCGATCGAGTCCAAGCAGGGCGGGATTAGCTTCCTCCTTTTCGACATGCGAACGCCGGGCGTCTCGACCAGGCCGATCCTTCTGATCAGCGGCTATTCGCCCTTCTGCGAGACCTTCTTCGACGACGTGAGGGTGCCGAAGGACCAGATCGTCGGCGAGGTGAACAAGGGCTGGGACGTCGCCAAATATCTTCTCGGCCACGAGCGCGAGATGATCAGCGGGATGGGCCTCGGCGGCGGCGGATCGCTGGGCGCCGTCATGAAGCCGCAGAACCCGTTCGTCCGCGCCGAGATCGCGGCATTCGACGTGGACTCGCTCGCCTTCCAGGCGATGAGCGAGCGCTTCGCGGCGATGTGGAAGGCCGGCGAGGCGCACCCGGCGAGTCCCTCCATGATGAAATATGCCGGCACCGAGCTGAACAAGCGCCGCAACGAGTTGGTCATGGCCGCGGGCGGCTCCGACGCGCTCGACTGGGACAGCGAACGCAGCAAAGGCGGCAAGCCGGCGCGCGACTGGCTTCGCTCGAAAGGCAATTCGATCGAAGGCGGGACGAGCGAGATCCAGCTCAACATCGTCGCCAAGCACATCCTCGGATTGCCCGGCGCATGAGCCTGCTCACCGACGACCAGAAAATGTTGCAGGACACGGCCTCGTCCTTCCTCGCGGACGAAGGCGCGATTTCGAAGCAGCTTCGCCACTGGCGCGACACCGGCTGCACCGACGGATACGGGACAGACCTGTGGAAGCAGTTCGGCGAACTTGGACTCACCGGCATTGCCATCCCTGAGAGCCATGGCGGCCTTGGTCTCGGCGCAACCGAGGCGGCGCTGGTGCTCGAGGAGATCGGCCGCAACCTCACGCCCTCGCCTTTCCTCACCACCGCGGTTGTCGGCGCCCGGGCAATCGAAGGCACGGCGCATGCGGACCGCTGGTACCCAACCATTCTTGCGGGCGAGGCGGTCCTGGCGCTCGCCGTCGACGAAGGCCCGCGCCACGCGCCGGAACAGGCAGCTCTCGAAGCAAAGCGGCAGGGCAACGGCTTCCTCCTCAACGGCTCGAAGCAGTTCGTCGTCCACGGCAATTCGGCGGACATGGTGCTGACGCTCGCTCGCACCGCAGGCTCTCCCGGAGAGACGGACGGGCTGACGCTCTTCGCCGTGCCGAAGGGCGCACGCGGCGTGGAAGTCGAAAGAGCCACCCTGGTCGACAGCTCCAAGGCGGCGCGCCTCAGCTTCGACAATGTCGCTCTTGATGCCGACGCGGTGGTGGGCGAGGTGGACGGCGGCTGGGGCCCGCTGTCCCGTGCGCTCAGTGCCGGCCGCGCGGGAGCTGCCGCCGAGCTGGTCGGAGTGGCTTCCGGCGCCTCGTCGATGACCGTCGATTACCTCAAGCAGCGCAAGCAGTTCGGCAAGCTCATCGGCGAGTTCCAGGCTCTGCAGCATCGCGCCGCTCACCTCTATGGCGAGATCGAGATCGCGCGCGCCGCCGCATTCAAGGCGGCGCAGCTCATCGATTCAGGCGACGACGAGGCCGAGCTTTACGTGTCGGTTGCCAAGGCCAAGGCCGCAGACGTCGCCTCGCTCGCGGCGCGCGAGGGCGTGCAGATGCACGGCGGCATCGGAATGACCGACGAGCATGACATCGGGCTGTTCATGAAGCGCACGGCGGTCCTCGGCGAGCTGTTCGGCGACGTTTTTTATCACCGGCGCCGGGTTGCCGAGCTCAGCGGCTACTGATCAGCTCCGTGACTTGTAGCCGCTGATGATGCCGAGGATGAAGCTGGTTGCCAGCGCCAGCTGGATCTTTCCCGAGGAGTCGTCCCAGCCGAAATATCTCTCGCCCCACGCGAAGAGAGCGATGAACATGGCGGTTGCGATTCCGACGACCATAAAGCGCCTTTCCGGGCACGGATTTGCGCCCTGTCCACTCCCCCGGGAAATGCGCCCCCGAAGGTAAACAGATGGTAAAACTTGCCGTTATTTCACCTTGCTTCCATAGGCGCTCGCGGCACCCTTACTGGAGAGGTTCGGACATGAAAGCGCGCGTCTTCATCACGCTGAAACCCGGAGTGCTCGACCCCCAGGGCAAAGCCATCCACCACGCTCTGGAGGGCCTCGGCTTTTCGGGCGTGAATGACGTGCGCGCGGGCAAGATGATCGAGCTCGACCTTGCCGACGCGACTAGCGATTCCGACATCGAGGACATGTGCCGGAAGCTCCTCGCCAATACGGTCATCGAGAATTTCCGGATCGAACGGCTGGAGAACGCATGAAGAGCGCGGTCATCGTCTTTCCCGGGTCCAATTGCGATCGCGACCTCGCGACCGCGCTGGAGCTGGTCACGGGCCGCAAGCCGGCGATGGTCTGGCACAAGGAAGCCGAGCTTCCCGAAGGCACGGACTTCATCGGCATCCCGGGCGGCTTCTCCTACGGCGATTACCTCCGCTCCGGAGCAATGGCCGCGCGCTCGCCGATCATGCAGGCGGTGAAGGAGGCGGCCGGGCGCGGCGTTCCGGTGATCGGCATCTGCAACGGCTTCCAGGTGCTGACCGAGGCCGGGCTCCTCCCCGGCGCTCTGATGCGCAACGCGCGGCTGAGCTTCGTCTGCCGGCCCGTTCCGCTGCGCGTCGAGAACAGCCAGAGCCTCTTCACCTCGGCCTATCACTCGGGCGAGGAGATCAGCTTCCCCGTCGCTCACCACGACGGCAACTACCAGGCCGACGAGGCGACGCTCGACCGGCTGGAGGGAGAAGGCCGCGTTGCCTTCCGCTACCTCGACCAGGTCAACGGTTCCGCTCGCAACATTGCCGGCATCCTCAACGACGCCGGCAACGTCCTCGGCCTGATGCCGCACCCCGAGCGGGTGATCGAGCCGGCGCACGGCGGCACCGACGGACGGCGCCTGTTCGAAGGATTGCTGGAGACGGTCAGCTAGCGCTTGCCGACCTTGTTGGTGACCTCGGTGCATCCGCCC
>DASVXR010000214.1:0-5390 GCA_036392595.1 Sphingomicrobium sp. | reverse complement strand
CGGCCGACGGCCTGGGCTTCCTTGAGCGTATCCGTGTAGCCCTGGAGGCGATCGACCTTGCCGGCCTTGTCGAGGTGAAGGACGTGACAGAATTGGGTCGACAAATCCTTGCCGGTCGCCTTGCACCTTGCGCGATAGCGGCCCGTCGTGATGACGAACTCGCCCGCGTCGAGCACCTGGTCGAGCTCGGCGCGGAAGCTCTCGAAATCACGTGACCGCGGCTTGTACACGCCCTCGCGCAGTTCGTTGAAACCGCGGTAGGGGTTGCCGGCCGCGTAGAGGGAGCTTTCCGGCTCAAAGCGCTGGAAGTCCGGCGCGAACCCCTTTTCCAATGTGGCGAGGTCGCCGCGGTTGAATGCGTCATAGAGGCCCCGAATGGCCTGCACAGTCTGTTGCGACATGGAATGTCTCCGCTGCAATCGAGTGGGATGGGCGTGCGCGCCCGGCCCCGAGGGGCCAGGGCGCGAGCGGCGGATATTCACATTGCGGGCTGAGGAATCCGCATTTCCTCGACGATCTTCACTCGGCCGGCCACCTCGGCCTCTTCGAGCGTGTCGGCATATTCCTGCAAGCCGTCGAGCTTGCCGAACGAGTCGACATGGATGACGTGACAGAACTGCGCCTTCGCCGTCTTTCCCGTCGCCTTATACTTCCCATGATACCGGCCGGTGCCGATGACATAGTCGCCGGCGTCGAGCAGCTGTTCGAGATCGACACGGAAATTCTCGAAATCGCGCGCGGTCGGCGCGAAGACGGAATCCCGCACCTCGGCGAAACTGCGATACGGGTTGCCGCCCGAATAAAGTGAATTGTCGGCCTCGTTCCAGATGAACTTCCGGGCACATCCTTTCTCGAACGCGTCGAGATCGCCACGGTTGAACGCCTCGTAGAGGCCACGCACGGCCTGCACATTCTGTTGTGACATTGGAGTTTCTCCGAATGCGTGACGCGGCGCGTCGCGCCGGCCGGACGTCACGTCCGGCGGCGGGCACCGCCGTACCGACTCGCCAGTGGAGCTGACGGCGGCGCTTATAGCAGCAAAGGCGGCGCTCCGCGCGCGCGCGCGAGCCGGAAGAGCAAAATTGATTCAGATCACGAGAGTCCGTCAGATCAGCCCGGTATCCGGGGCCGGACCAGACCGGGCTTCACCGCTGTTGAGCCCCATTTGTCCGTGTGCGCCTCACGGCGAGCGGCACCTCTATCGTCGATGGACAGCTCGTCGACGTGGCCGGGACCTTTGCGGTAGTCGAGCACGGAGACGAACTGGCACGCAGCCTTCATCATCGCGGCTTCGGTTCGTTCGGGCAGGTCGAAATCGACGAGATTTGGATGGCGGGACTGAAGCAGGCGCCACGCGCGCTCCCGCTCTTTCGAATCCGTGACCTCGAATGCGTGCGCCGCGGCATAGACTGCCGTCAGCTGATCGAGCTCCCTCGGCTCTCCCCCAACAGCGATCGAAATGCGCTTGTCCCGGCGAATGTTCGCAAGCTTCTGGCTCGAGCGGAAAATCAGGAAATAGAGAGTCAGGCCTTCGTTGGCATAGCCGACGATCGTCGTCTGCGGCCATCCGTCCGGCCGGAGCGTGGAGATCGCCATCGTCTTGTGGGAATCGAGTATCTCGATCGCGGGTTCTAGCATTTCTTCCTCCAGCTACTCTGCGGCAGGCTGGGCCGCGAAATCGGCCGGGATGGACGGCGTCACCCTCGCCGGCTCGCCGCCGAACAAGGCGCGGATCATGAAGAGGCAGAAGGCGACGACGCCGGCCGTGAACACCAGGTCGCCCGGCACCCTCATCCAGACGAGCGTCTGCATGACAGGTCCATGGATCACGTCGGCGCTGCGGGCGTAGGCGTAATCGCGCGTGAAGCTCTGGTAGGCCTGGAACAGTCCCTGCGGGAACAAGGAAAGGAGGATCATCATCGCAAGCCCGATGTTGAGGCACCAGAAGCTCGTCTTGAGCAGCCCTTCGCTCCAGCGCGACGGATCCGACAGGCCGCGCATGCAGAAGAGCGTCAGGCCAATCCCAAGCATTCCGTAGACTCCGAACAGGGCGGCGTGGCCATGGGTCGGAGTCGTATTCAGGCCCTGCATGTAATAGAGTGCCAGCGGCGGGTTGATGAAGAAGCCGAACAGGCCCGCGCCGACGAGATTCCATACGAGCACGCTGCCGAAGAAGGCGAATGGCCAGCGGTACACCCTCTGCCAATCCTGCTGGTGCTCGATCTTCGCGCGATTATACGCCTCGAAGCCGACAACCATCAGCGGCACTACCTCGAGCGCCGAGAAGACCGCTCCGAGAGCGATGACCGCGATCGGCGTTCCGCTGAAGTAGAGATGGTGGAAGGTGCCGAGCACGCCGCCGCCGAGGAAGATGATTGTCGCCAGCAGGACCGACGTCGATGCGACCGACACGCGCACCAGCCCCATCTTGACGAACAGCGCGGAGACGATGGCCGTCGCGAACACCTCGAAGATGCCTTCGACCCACAGGTGAACCACCCACCAGCGCCAATATTCCATCACCGAAATGTGGGCGTGCTGGCCGTAGGCGAGGCCCGCGCCGAACAGCAGGCCGATCGAAACGGTCGCGATGACGACGAGGAAAGAGAGGGACCGCCCGCCCTGCTGCCTGAGCGCCGGCCACAAGGCGCGGAGCACGAGCGCAGTCCACAAGAGCAAGCCGACGAAGAGATAGATCTGCCAGAAGCGGCCGAGATCGAGATATTCATAACCCTGGTCGCCGAACCAGAAATTCGCCGTGCCGCTGCCGAGCCGGCGGTTGATCGCGAGCCACTCGCCGGCAAAGGATCCAACGACGATCACCAGCAGGCTGACGAAGAGGAAATTGACTCCGACGCGCTGGAACTTCGGCTCCCGCCCGCCCAGCAACGGCGCGACATAGAGGCCGGTCGCAAGCCATGCCGTCGCGATCCAAAGGACTGCGAGCTGGGTGTGCCAGGTGCGGGTGACGGCGTAGGGGAAATATCCTGCGAGCGGCAGTCCGTAGAGGCTCTGGCCTTCGACCGCATAATGGGCGGTGACGATTCCGAGCAGGACCTGCGTAAAGAACAGCGCGGTCACGACGAGGAAATATTTGGCCGTGGCGCGCATCGAGGGGGTGAGGGTCGCGCCGTCCAGAACGTCGGATACGGAAAAGCCTTCGTCGGGCTCAATGTCGCGCCGCCAGACGTCGAACTCGCGGGCATAGTACCAGACCAGCCCGCCGATGCCGGCGAGCAGCGCGAAGATCGAAATGAACGTCCACAGGAAGATCGATCCTGGCGGAGCGTTGCCGACGAGCGGCTCGTGGGGCCAGTTGCTGGTGTAGGTGACCGTATCGCGGGGCCGCTGGGTGGTGGCCGCCCAGGCGGTCCAGAAGAAGAAGGCGCCCAGCTCATGCGCCTCGTCACGAGTCAGGACGGCATCGCGCGGCATCGCATAAAGATCGCGCAGGCGGTGCGCGGCCGGAGTGCGGTCGGTGAACAGGTCACTGTAATAAGCGGCGGTCTTCGCGATCGCGCCGGCGCGCTCGTCGCTGACAGCGATTTCCCTGGTCCGCGGGTTGTAGCTGTTGGTCCGCATTTCGCGCTTCAGCATCGCGCCGAACCGAGCCTGATCGGGTTCCGGGAGTGTCGCGAACCGCTGCGTGCCGGCCATCCGGTCGCGCAAGCTCAGCGCCTCGCGATGCAGCCAGTCGGCACTCCAGTCCGGCGCGACATAGCTCCCGTGGCCCCAGATCGAGCCCTGCTCCATCCCGCCCATCGATTGCCAGACGTTCTGACCGCGCTGGATGTCGGCGCCGGTGTAGAGCAGCTGCCCGGAAGACGATCGAACGGCATCGGGTATCGGCGGTTTCGAAAGATAGATCTGGTAGCCGAAGAAGAGCAAAGTCCCGAACATGACGACCATGCTCGCGGCGAAAATGGTCCAGAGCCTGCGGATCGAGAAATCGGTGGCGTAAGACGACATGGACACCCCCGGCATCGCAGTTCATCGCGCGGCGCGTTGCACCGGCGGACCGCACGTCCGCGGGCGGGCACCCCGATACCGACTCGCCAGTGAGCTGACGGCGCGCCTTATATCACGGAACAGCCGTAACCCGGTTTGACTTCAGTCAATTGTGGGGACGTAAAGCTCGCCGCCTTCGTCGTGGAAGCGCTTGCTCATTTGGACCATGCCGGCTTCCGCCTCGGCTTCGCTCGGTGACACGGCCCCTCCACCAAGCTGCGCTTGGTCCCCCTCCCCGTTCCGGGGAGGATTTAGGCGGGCGAACTCCCTCACCTCTTGGCTAATCTTCATCGAGCAGAACTTGGGGCCGCACATGGAGCAGAAGTGGGCGGTCTTGGCGCCCTCCGCGGGCAGCGTCTGGTCGTGGAAAGCCTCGGCCGTGTCGGGGTCCAGCGACAGGTTGAACTGATCGCGCCAGCGGAAGTCGAACCTTGCGCGTGAAAGCGCATCGTCGTGCGCCCGGGCGGCCGGGTGGCCCTTGGCCAGGTCGGCCGAGTGGGCGGCGAGCTTGTAAGTGACGACACCCACCTTCACGTCGTCGCGGTCGGGGAGGCCGAGATGCTCCTTGGGCGTGACGTAGCAAAGCATCGCGGTGCCGAACCAGCCGATCATCGCGGCGCCGATCGCGCTCGTAATGTGGTCGTAGCCGGGGGCGACGTCGGTCGCGAGCGGGCCGAGCGTGTAGAATGGCGCCTCGCCGCAGGCCTCGAGCTGCTTTTCGACGTTCACCTTGATCTTGTGCATCGGCACGTGGCCGGGGCCCTCGATCATCACCTGGCAGTCGTGCGCCCATGCCTTCTTCGTCAGCTCGCCAAGCGTGTAGAGCTCGGCGAACTGCGCCTCGTCATTGGCATCGGCGATCGAGCCGGGACGCAGGCCGTCTCCGAGCGAGAAGGCGATGTCATACGCCTTCATGATCTCGCAGATCTCCTCGAAGCGGGTGTAGAGGAAGCTCTCCTTGTGGTGGGCGAGGCACCATTTCGCCATGATCGAGCCGCCGCGGCTGACGATGCCGGTGACGCGCTTCGCCGTCATCGGGATGAAGGGCAGGCGGACGCCGGCATGGATGGTGAAATAGTCGACGCCCTGCTCGGCCTGCTCGATCAGCGTGTCGCGGTAGATTTCCCAGGTCAGGTCCTCGGCGATTCCGCCGACTTTTTCCAGCGCCTGGTAGATGGGGACGGTGCCGATCGGGACGGGGGAGTTCCTCAGGATCCAGGAGCGGATGTTGTGGATGTTGCGGCCGGTCGACAGGTCCATGACGGTGTCGGCGCCCCAGCGGATCGCCCAGACCATCTTGTCGACCTCAGAGGCGACGTCCGAGGCGACGGCTGAGTTGCCGATGTTCGCGTTGATCTTGACCAGGAAGTTGCGGCCAATCG
>DASVXR010000213.1:0-1523 GCA_036392595.1 Sphingomicrobium sp. | reverse complement strand
GTCGCTGCCGAGCAGCAGCGAGTCGCACTGGGTGAAGTTGCGCACATTCTCGGCGCGCGGGAGGACGCGCACCAGCCCGCGATAGGTGTTGTTCGAGCGGCCGGCGCTGATGCCCTTTGACACGATCGTCGAGCGCGTGTTGGCGCCGATGTGGATCATCTTGGTGCCGGTGTCGGCCTGCTGGCGGTTGTTGGTCAGCGCGACCGAATAGAATTCGCCGACGCTGCCATCGCCCTTCAGGATGCAGCTCGGATATTTCCAGGTGATCGCAGAGCCGGTCTCGACCTGGGTCCACGAAACCTTCGACCGATCGCCGCTGCACAGCGCGCGCTTGGTCACGAAGTTGAAGATACCGCCGCGGCCTTCCTTGTCGCCCGGATACCAGTTCTGGACGGTCGAGTATTTCACCTCGGCGTCCTCGTGCGCGAAGATCTCGACCACCGCCGCGTGCAGCTGGTTCTCGTCGCGCATCGGCGCGGTGCAGCCTTCGAGGTAGGAGACGTAGGCGCCCTTGTCGGCGACGATCAGGGTGCGCTCGAACTGGCCCGTGTTCTCGGCATTGATTCGGAAATAGGTCGACAGCTCCATCGGGCAGCGGACACCCTCGGGCACGTAGACGAAGGTGCCGTCGGAGAAGACCGCGCTGTTGAGGCAGGCGAAATAATTGTCGCGCTGCGGGACGACGCTGCCGAGATATTTCTTCACCAGCTCCGGATGCTCGCGGATCGCTTCAGAGATGGAGAGGAAGATGACTCCGGCCTTCTTCAGCTCCTCGCGGAAGGTCGTGGCGACGGAGACGCTGTCGAATACCGCGTCGACCGCGACCTTCGCCGCGCCTTCGACCCCGGCGAGCACCTTCTGCTCCTCGATCGGAATGCCGAGCTTTTCGTAGGTGCGGCGGATTTCGGGATCGAGCTCATCCAACGAGGCAAGCTTCGGCTTGGCCTTGGGCGCGGCGTAATAATAAGCGTCCTGGTAGTCGATCTCGGGGATGTCGAGCTTGGCCCAGGTCACCTCCTCCATCTCGAGCCAGGCGCGATAGGCCTTGAGGCGCCAGTCGAGCATCCACTCGGGCTCGCCCTTCTTGTTCGAGATGAAGCGGATCGTGTCTTCGCTGAGGCCCTTGGGCGCGAACTCCTGCTCGACGTCGGAGACGAAGCCCCATTCGTAATCGCGGTCGACGCGCTCCTTGAGCTCCTGGTTCTTGACGGCCTCGTTCATCGCGCGAGCTCCGTCAGCCGAACCGCGCCGAGCGCACCGCGGACCGCATTGCCGACGATCCCGATGTGCGGCTTCACCCGGCAGAAGCCGTCGAGCGCGCATTCGTGGTTGTTCGAGTCCGAGCACATGGTGAGGGCGATCGGCCCTTCCACGGCCTCGACGATGTCGGCGAGGCTTATCTCGGCCGGAGCTTTGGCGAGCGCGAACCCGCCGCCCGCGCCCCGAACACTGGAGAGGAGGCCGGACGCGGCGAGCTGGCCCATCAACTTCTGCGCGGTGGGAAGAGGGACCCCGGTGTCCGC
>DASVXR010000212.1:0-4214 GCA_036392595.1 Sphingomicrobium sp. | reverse complement strand
CGAGCCGACAAGCGGCTAACCGCGGCTACTTCGCTGCCTCGCCGCCGCCGAAGCTTTGCTTGAAGGTGATGCCTATGCGCACATGGCTGTTGCGCCAGCGATATTCGTTGGCGAACGGCGCACCGGACGTGCGGTTAGGCGAGAAGAACTGACGGAAACGGGCTCCGGGCGTATTGGAGAGATCGTTGATGTCGAGCGTCAGCGTTTGTCCCTTGCTCGGCCGATATTCGATGAACGCGCTGGTGTAGGGGAAAGCGACGTTGAAGTTCGTGTCGAACTCGTCCGTGCGGAAGAAGGTGATCCGACGATTGTCGCTCATGCTGAAGCCGTACGCGAACTTCCCGGCATCGCGCCGGATATCGGCATCCCACTGCCAGCGCGGGAAGAAGCCGCTGAAGTCGCGCAGCTCGCCCGAGATGGGGTCGTGCACCCTGGTCCGCTGCACGTTGCCGTGCAGCCTGACGCGGAGGCCTTTCCAGAGGCGGTCCAGGGGAGCGTCGAGCGTCAGGTCGGCGTACGCCTGCCTGCCCGTCCCGATGTTTCCCGGGGCGTCGAAGCCCTCGGGCGTCAGGATGCGATCCTGGAGAAGGCTGATGAGGTTATAGCCGAGCTCTAGCCGGGCCTTGCCCTGGCCGAGCAGCGGACGTTCGAGCGAGAAACGACCCTCCCAGGCGCGCTGCGGCTGCAGGTTGGCGTTCCCGCCGTTGACTCGACCGACGGAGAGCTCGGCGGCGCTGATGAAATCATAGAAGTCGAGCTGCGCGACGGTGCGGCGCAGGATGAGCTGGCTGTGCCATCCGCCGCCCGGCTGCCAGTCGAGGGTGATGCTCGGCTTCGGGAACTTCAGCTTGCGGT
The DNA here is from genome assembly GCA_036392595.1 of Sphingomicrobium sp. Lineage (GTDB taxonomy): Bacteria > Pseudomonadota > Alphaproteobacteria > Sphingomonadales > Sphingomonadaceae > Sphingomicrobium. The sequence goes on along the minus strand of DASVXR010000212.1, from coordinate 3,359 downwards.
CCGCCGTGGCGTCCCCGCTGACCTTGAGGTGCGACATTTCGTAATTGAGGCCGAGGTCCATCCGCAGCGTCTTCGACAGCGGCCGGCTCGCGTTGACGTAAGCTTCGCCACGCAGCTCCGTGACCTTTGCGTTATCGATCGGCAGGTCGATGCGGGTCTTTTGACCATTCTCATCGAACACGAACAGGTCGAGATTGTCGGTCAGCGTGTTCCAAGCGACCTCGGTTCCGGCCTCGAAACTGAAGCCGAGAAGGCTCGATCGAGTCCAGCTGAGCCGCCCGATCGATTCGCCGCGCTCGGACTTGGAGAGCTGCTGGAAGCCGCCCACGACCCGACTGGGGCCGAGATCGCCCTGGTCATATTCGTCGAGCGTGTGACGGTGTCGGCGAGTGGCGAGCCCCACGAGCTTAATAGCGCCGCCCGCTAGCGGCCGGGTAACGTCGCCGCCAATCTCGAGAATGCGAGTGGGATAGTCCTCGACCAGGCGGTCGTCATGTTCCGGCGCGCCCGTCGGAGTCACATGATTTCTCTGGTGCAGGAAGAAATGGTCGTAGGAGTAGCGCGCGTTCAGGTTGGCCGACTGCGTCGGGCCCTTGTTGAGCGCCCAGCTGCCGGAAATCGTGGGGATGTGATCACGAATGTCGTTGAACTTCCGGCGAAACTCCAGCTGCTCGCCGGTCACCGCGTCGGTGACCTGGTCGTATCCCTCTTCGAAATAGTCGCCTCGACCGGTATCGGCGGCGACGTTGAACGTCGAGGGTCCACGGCTGAAGGAAACGGATCCCTTGGCATTGGGAACGACCTCGCCGGTGAAATGGTGGATCGCGCTGACGCTGCCATTACCCGCAATGCCTCCCCCTTCGACGAGGATGAGGTTCGCGACCTGCGTCTTGCTCGAATAGTCGGCGCCGTAGAGATCGCCGGGGCCGACCTCGACGCGCTTCACGCGGCTAGCGGGAATGCGGCTGAGGAAAGCGTCGAGCGCCTCGGACTTGGTGCTTGGCCGCTGACCGTTGAAGACTACGTTGCCGGCGGTTCCGGCAAATCCGCGGATATCCTGGCCGTTCGCCGCATTGCCGAGGTCGAGCGCGAAGCCGGGAATCCGCTGGACGATGTCGAGCGCCGTTCGCGGCGCGTATTGGGCGAAGAAGGCTGCGTCATAGACCGTCGTGCGGGGACTCTGCGTCGAGCCGGCTTGCGGGATTTCGCCGGCACCGGGCGTCTGTGCAATGGCGGGAGAGACGGCGAGCGCGGCTGCGCTGACGCTGAACAGAAGAATTCGAGTCAAGTGTGACATGGACGCTTACTCCGGGCGGAAGATGTGACGCCGGCGTGCGCCACGCGCGTCAGCGCAGGTGCGGATGAATCGTCAATTCTTCGTCAAAAGCGCCTTCGGATCGCTGATCCAGGCTTCCCGGGAGATGGGCTGCAAACCAACTTTTTCCCGCTCGCGGTTTATGGCCGCCCGAACGCGTTCGTCGATCGCGTCGAAGCGGGGATCGCGCGCGACGGGCCGGTAGAGCGGGACATAGCGCAGCGACATCGCCGGAAGCTCGGCAAGCTCCAGGGGCCTCGCGCGGCTGCGCGCGTCCAGATAGGCGAGAAGCACTCCCGGCTGTCCGTGGAAGGCGGCGTTGACGGCTGAGCTGAATTCGCGGTTGCGGTGCAGCAACCCGACATCCGGCATCTGGGAATCGAGTTGTTGGCCCCGCGCCCAAAGGCGTTGCGCTTCGGCGGCGCGTCCGTTCTGCAGCAGCGCAAGCGACGTGGTCATGTTCACCACTTTGTCCTGCGGCAGCTGACCCCGAGCAATGACCGGCTGTGCTGCGTCGTAGAGATCAACGATTACCTTCGATTGGTCCGTATCGAGCAGGAGCGCGTCGAGGTTCCAATAGTCGCGCCCATATTCGAAATAATCGTTGCCGAGCCTCCGCGCAGCCGCGCCCATCGCTTTCCAGTCACCCGTGAGGATCGCGGTCGCAACCGCGTCGCCCTTCATCAGCTGGGCGGCTTCTCGGCGTTGGCCGAGGACGCCCAGGATACTGGCCAGCTTGAACCGCGACTGCCGCTCTTCCGGATAAAGCTGGAAGATGCGGCGCGCGGTCGCCAGCTCCTGCGCCAGATCGAAGTGTGAGTCGGCGATGAATTCCTGGATACGGAGCTTGGCTCCCTCGTCGGTCGACAGCCGCAGGAACTGCTCCTCATAGCGGCTCGCCTCCTCATCGCGTCCGAGCAGCTTCAGCGCGCCGCAGAGATGGTCGTAATTGAGCTCCCACAGCGGATCGATGGCCACTGCGCGCTTATATTCGGCGACCGCTTCGTCGAATCGATTGAGCGCGCTCAGCGACTGCCCATGCCAACGATGAAAGTCGGGCCGCTGGGGATCGAGCTCGACCGCCTTTCGGTAATATGGCTCCGACGTCTCATCGCTCAGTGAAAGGAAGCCGAGCGCCGCATAGGCTTCGCCCAGGTTGGGATCGAGGTTGATCGCCTGCTTGGCGAACTTTTCCGCCTCTGCCCGAGCCTGCGGGAGCGGAATCGGGCCGTAAGCGGTCGGGTGATCGGCGCGGAGCATGATCACCTGGGACAGTTCCGCGAAAGCGGGGGCGTAATGCGGGTCGAGCGCAATGGCTTCGCGCAGGAGGCGCTCGGCCTCCTGCAAAGTCGCGTCGCGCCGCTCGCGCGCCAGCTGCCGCGCCGCGAGATAGCGATCGTACACCTCCGGAGAGGTCTGCTGCGGGCTGATTCCGGCGAACGATTGGGCGACCCTCGACGCGACCGCTCTCGCAATGTCCCCCTGGACCGCGAATATATCGCCGGCGCGGCGCTCGTATCGCTCGGACCAGATTTGGGCGCCGTCGGAGACGCGCGTGAGCCGCGCGATCACGAGAACTCGGTTCCCGGCCTCACGCACGCTGCCATCGAGGAGATAGGAGACGCCGAGTTTCCGGGCGGTCGCAAGCGAGCTGGCGGGGTCGGCGAGCTGCGCGGCGGAGACGCGGCCCAGGACCTTCACCTGCTTCTGGCGGCCGAGCAGGTTCAGGATCTCATCGGAGACGCCGGAGGCGAAATAATCCTGCTCGTCCTCGCCGAGGTTATCGAAGGGAAGCACCGCCACGGTCGGTGTCGCGCTGACGGCGCTCGGCCGGGCAAGGAAGACGACGAGAGCGGCGATAACGAGCGCCAAGGCCGCAATCGCCGGCAGAGCGCGGCGCCAGGGCCATTTGGAGGCGGCGGCTGTGCTTGGGGTCGCGGCGGTGGGAGGAGTTTGCACAGCCGTCGATTTGGCCGCTTTCAGCAAGGCCTCGGTCTCATCCGACGGAGCAAGACCAAGCTCCTTTTCGAAGCGCTCGGAGAGG
>DASVXR010000211.1:0-3410 GCA_036392595.1 Sphingomicrobium sp. | reverse complement strand
GCCAGGGCGGAATCGGGCGTTCAGCGCTGCTCGCGCTCTGCGTGCTGGTGGACCTCGGCTTCGAGCCGCTCGATGCTCTCTCACACGCCAAGGACCGACGCGAAGCCGTCTCACCCAGCCTCGACCAGTACCAGGGCTGGGCGCGCTGGCTCGAGGGCCGAGGCAAGCCGGCGCCGGACTATCACAGCTTCGGCTGCATCGCGTACCGGCACCTCGCCGGCGACTGAGCCGTGCTTGTCTACGGCGATCAGGTTGAGCTTGCGGATCCGCGGCAGCGCTCAGACCGGATTGGGGTCCATCTCACGCGGATCGCGGGGATGCAGCCGGGAATCGATCGGCATTCGAGGCTCGTCGGTGCACTGATCGACGCGGGGCAATTGCTGCAAGGCGTCGCCGACCGCTTGCTACCCGGCGAGCAGGCGCTCGGCGCCTTTGTGCATGGCCTTGCACATTGCGTCCTTCGCTCATGGGACAGCGGCTTCGGGGACATTGGCGAATTGCCCGCGATCCCTCGTGCCGTGGGGCGCCATCGGGTGGAGCTGCGCGTGCCGGAAGGCTTCGCCTTCTACTCCGTCTACCCTGAAGCTTATGCGATCTCCGCTCGGCGGCTGAGCCTGAGCGGTCCGCCGCGGGTGATCGGCATTCGGAGTATCGGAACGACGCTCGGCGCCATGGTCGCGGCGGCGCTCGATGCGCCTCCGGCGATCACGGTGCGGCCTTTTGGCGACCCCTTCCAGCGGCACGTGAGTCTTCCCGCCGAAGCGATCGAGCCGAACGCTCATTATGTGATCGTCGACGAAGGGCCGGGGCTCTCCGGCAGCTCGTTCGGAGCCGTTGCCGACTCGCTCGAAGCTCGCGGCGTGCCGCTCGACCGGATCGCCTTTATCCCGGGTCACGCCAACGAACCGGGGCCTCGCGCCAGCGATGCTCACCGGCTGCGCTGGCGGCGGGCGCAGCGGGTGCCGGCTGACTTCGGCGGCCGGTTGCTCGAGCTCGTGCGCTCGTGGGCCGGCGACAGGTTGCGAGCCGGCGATCAGCTCAAGTTTGCCGGGCTCGGTTCGATAGGCGAGCGCAAGTTGGAGATCGCTCGCACCCTGCATGCCGCCCAGTTCACGCCGGAGCCGGTGGCGCTCGTGCACGGCTTCCTCATCGAGCGCCTTAGTCCTAGCTCGCAGCACCTGCCGCCGGACGACAAGCCCATCGCGCAGATCGCTCGATACATCGGCGCCCGCGCCGAGCTGCTTCCGGCGGCTTCGCTCAGCGGCGCAAGTATCCCACAGCTGATCGAGATGACGCGGCGCAACGTCACGCTGGCCTTCGGGGAAAGCGCAGCGGAGTCGCTCGATCTTCCCGATGCGGGTCTGCTGGAGGGGCGCGTCCACCGGACCTGCACCGACAATCGCTTCGAGCGCGGCAATTGGCTGCGGGGGGCAGATGGGAAGCTGATCAAGACACAAGCGGTCGACCAGGGTCATAATCTCATCGGCTGCCAGGATCCGGCCTGGGACGTGGCGGGTGCCATCACCGAGTTCGGACTGGACCGCTGCGAAAGTGAAACCCTCGTCCAGTTGGTCGAGCGCGGCGGCTGCGACATCGACCGTGAATTGCTCGGATTCTATCGCATCGCCTACCCGGCCTTTCGCTTCGGCGAGGCGACGCTGGCTCAGACCGCCGATGCCGGCCGCTACGCGCGCATCGTCAGCGAGCTTCTTCAACATGTCTGCAGTGGAACACCGCAGGAATCCTCGGTCGGATGAAGAGCGGAACGAACCGCCTCGGGAACAAACCTTTGTACCTATCGGTTGATGAAGAAGAAGCGACTGCTGCTAGTATTAACATAGATTAGTTCAAAATAAAACAGCAGTGAGTTGGGCAGCTTAGTCGAAGATAATCTTTCGCTTCGCACCTGAAACGAGGAGTTAATCTTTACTACACTCTATTGCTGTTTCAAACACTGGCGGAGGAGAAGGAAAGAAATTGGGCGAGACGGTCCTAGTCACAGGCGGCGCTGGTTTCATCGGGCGTGCGGTAACGATGGAGCTGCTTGAGCGGGGAAAGAGCGTTCGCGTTCTCGATAATTTGATTGAGCAGGTTCACGGCGACCGCAAGCGCCCCGACGACTTCCCCGATGACGCCGAGCTGATCGTCGGAGACATCCGCAACAAAGACGTGGTCGCTCATTCGTTAAGGGGCATGGACAGCGTCGTCCATCTCGCCGCCGAGGTAGGCGTCGGGCAGTCGATGTACGCGGTCGAACGCTATACCTCGGTGAACGAGACTGGCTCGGCAGTACTGTTCGAGGCGCTGATCGACCAGCCGGTCCGGCGCGTCGTCACGGCCTCGTCGATGAGCATTTACGGCGAAGGTCTCTACGAGGATGCCGACGGCAATCTCGTCGAGGACGCCGTGCGCAAGGCCCGCACGTCCGACGCCCAGTCGTGGGATCCGCTGGACGCACAGGGACGGCCGCTCAAGCCGGTCGCCACACCCGAATGGAAGCAGCCGAGCCTCGCTTCCATCTACGCGCTCGGCAAATATGTGCAGGAGCGCCAGACGCTCATCATGGCGCAGGCCTATGGCATGGAGGGCGTCTGCCTGCGCCTCTTCAACGTCTACGGCCCGGGCCAGGCGCTTTCGAACCCGTACACGGGAGTGCTGGCGATCTTCTCGTCGCGCCTGTCGAACGGCCAGCGGCCGCTGGTCTTCGAGGACGGCGAGCAACGCCGCGACTTCATCCACGTCAGCGATGTCGCGCGCGCTTTCGCGGAGGCCCTTGAGCACCCCCAAGCGCCCGGCGAAGTGTTCAACATCGGCTCCGGTATCGACCGCAGCATCAACGAGGTGGGGCGCTCGATGGCCCGGGCCCTGCAGCGCCAGGACCTCGAGCCGGAGCTCGTCGGGAAGGCGCGAATCGGCGACATCCGTCACTGCTTCTGCGACGGCACGAAGGCGGCGGAAGTGCTGGGCTTCCGCGCAACCAAGGATTTCGACCGAGGCCTCGGCGAGCTTGCGGAATGGGTTGCGAGCCAGAGCGCGGACGACCGCGTCGAGGAGGCGCGCGCCGAGCTCGAAGCCAAGGGCCTGGTTGCATGAGCGGCCGGCCGATCCTGATCACCGGCGGCGCGGGGTTCATCGGCAGCAACCTCGCCGACCGGCTCGCGGGCGAAGGGCAGGACGTCATGGTCTTCGATGCGCTCTCGCGCAGCGGAGTCGAGCGCAACCTTGCCTGGCTGAAGGAGCGGCACGGAAAGCGGATCACGAGCATCGTCGGCGACGTTCGCGACGAGGACGAGGTCGCGCGCGCCGCCGCGGACGCCAAAGCGGTGTTCCACTTCGCAGCACAGGTCGCGGTCACGACGAGCCTGGTCGATCCGCGCGAGGATTTCGACACCAACGTGCGCGGCACGGTC
>DASVXR010000210.1:0-4335 GCA_036392595.1 Sphingomicrobium sp. | reverse complement strand
CTCATCGCCAGCGGAATCGATCCAAAGAAGTCGATCGTCTTCCGCCAGAGCGCTATTCCGGCGCACTCGGAGCTCGCCTGGATCCTCCAGGGAACCGCGCGCGTGGGCTGGCTCAACCGGATGACGCAGTGGAAGGACAAGGCCGGCAAGAACAAGGAAGGCGCCTCAGTCGGACTCTTCACCTATCCAGTGCTACAGGCGGCGGACATCCTGCTCTACAAGGCGACGCACGTGCCGGTCGGCGAAGACCAGAAGCAGCATATCGAGCTGACCCGCGACATCGCCCTCAAGTTCAACAATGACTTCGACGTCGACCTGTTCGTTCCTCCCGAGCCTTACATCGGCGGCGGCACGGCCGCGCGGGTGATGAGCCTTCGCGATGGCCGCTCGAAAATGTCGAAGACCGACCCGTCCGACCAAAGCCGGGTGAACCTCACCGACAGCGACGACACGATCGCTCAGAAGATCCGCAAGGCGAAGACGGATCCGGAGCCGCTGCCCGACAGTCCGGAGGCGCTGGAAGGCCGTCCGGAAGCGGCAAACCTCGTCGGCATCTATGGAGCGGTAACCGGCGAGAGCGTCGAGCACGTGCTGGCGCGCTTCGCGGGCCAGGGCTTTGGCGTCTTCAAGCCGGCGCTTGCGGATGCGCTGGTGGCGCTGATCGCCCCGCTCCGGGCACGTCTCGAGGAGTTCCGCCGCGATCCGGCCGAGCTCGACAGAATCCTCGCCGACGGTGCCGCGCGGGCCTCCGAGATGGGCGCGCCCACGCTGGCCGAAGCATATCGTTCCGTCGGCCTGTCCCGCTAAACGGCCGCTTCATCGACGGTTCACTAGGGTCAGTGGTATAAGGCCACTCAAATTCCATGCGTCGCTCCGATTCGGAGGAGTTCACTATGCGTATCCGTAACTTTGCAGCAGCCGCTGCGCTTGGCCTTGCAGCCCTCGGGCTGTCCGCCTGCGCGACCGGCCTGAACACCCAGGTATCGCGCTACCAGCCCGCGGCCATCCCGGCGGGCGCGAGCTACTATGTCGTGCCGAAGCAGGGCGCGGCCGATCCTCAATTTTATCGCTACGCCTCGATGGTCTCGCAACAGCTCGCCGCCCAGGGTTTCCACCCCGCCGGCTCGCCGCAGGCCGCCGACGTGCTCGTGAAGCTCGACTATGGCGTGGATGAGGGAACGACCGAGGTCGAGCGGGATCCCTATTACGGGCCAGGCTTCGGCCGCGGCTTCGGTCCTTATGGGTTCGGCGATCCCTTCTACGATCCTTTCTGGGGCGTCTATTATGGCCGGCCCTATTTCTCGCGCTGGGGCGGCTCGCCATTCTACTACGGCTGGGGCGATCCCTTCTCTTATTATGGCGGCTACGGCGGCTACGGCAGTCCGTTCGGCTACGACCGCTTCCGCGAGTACACGGTCTACAAGAGCTATCTCGACATGGACATCGTCCGCCGCGGCGACAATGCGCCGCTGTTCGAGGGCCATGCCAAGGCGCGCTCGCAAACCGATGAGCTCGACAAGCTCGTCCCGAACCTCGTCACCGCCATGTTCACCGGTTTCCCCGGCAGGAACGGCGAGACGGTGAAGATCACGGTTCCCGCCCGGCGGAAGTCGTAAGAGCATTCGTCGGGGGCGACGTGGAGCCCGTCCGGACTTCGGTTCGGGCGGGCTCTTCTTTTGTGCGCTTGCGGCGTTTCTTTAGCTCCTATATAACTGACTGGTCAGTTAGGAAGAGCTCTTGCGACAGCCGAAGTGGCAAAGGCGCGCCGAGGACCGGCCGCGCGAAATCTGCACCGCCGCGCTCGAAGTGTTCGCGGAAAAAGGCTTTGCCGCCGCCAAGCTCGACGAAATCGCCCGGCGCGCCGGCGTCTCCAAGGGCACGCTCTACCTCTACTTCAAGCACAAGGAGGACCTGTTCCGCGCCGTCGTGCGCAGTGCCGTTGCGCCGAACATCGAAGCGATCACTGCAGTGATTGCCCAGGCGGACGTCGCCTTCGCCGACCTGGTCCGAATGTTCTTCGCCGGCTTTGCCGAACGAGAAGCACAGCTTCCTGTCGGTGCCGTCGCCAAAATGGTGATCGGCGAGTCCCGCAATTTCCCCGAGCTCGCCCGCGTTTGGCACGACGAAGTCGCGTCCAAAGCCATCGGCGCGTTGGCCAGCTTCATCGAACGCGCGCAGCAGCGCGGCGAAGTGCGGCCGGGCAATCCGCGCCTCTATGCCTTCAGCCTGATGGGCCCGATGGTGCTCGGCGCCTTGTGGCGAGCGACGCTGGTCCCGGTGGGCGGCGAGCCGCTCGACCTCGCGGAGCTCGCCAAACAGCATTCCGAGACGGTGCTTCAGGGCCTGCTGACGGAGCGCGAAGGATGAAGCGCTCCGTCGCGACGATGGGCCTTCTCATGGCCGGCTGCACCGTCGGGCCCAATTACCACACGCCGGCCACGTCCGTGCCTCCCTCCTTCGCCGAGGCGAGCAATGCATCACCGGTCGCCGACGCGGAGCTCGCGTCTTGGTGGCGTTCGTTCGGCGACCCGGAGCTGAACAAGCTCGTCGATCGGGCAATCGCTCAGAACCTGGATGTGGAGACCGCCGCCGCCCGCATCCGCGAGGCCCGGGCGCGCGAGATCGTCGCCGGCGCCTCGTCAAAGCCCCGCGTGGATGCGCAGGGCTCGGTCACTCGCCAGCGCATCAGCGAGAATGCAATTCCCTTGCCGCCCGGCGCCGGCGGACAAAGCGGCTCGTTCGGCCTGCCTGGCTCGGAGTTCACGACGTTTCGCGTGGGCTTCGATGCGAGCTGGGAACTCGACTTGTTCGGCAAGGCTCGCCGTTCGGTCGAAGCAGCGCGCGCCCGCACTGGCGAGGCGCTGTGGAACCGTCGGGACGTGCAGGTCAGCGTCGCCGCCGAGACGGCCGACGCCTATCTGACGCTGCGCACCCTGCAGGAACGCATCGTCACGGCCGAAGCCGAGCTCGCGCGGCAAGAGCGCTCGGAAAAGCTCGTCGCCGCGCGGGTTCGCGGTGGGCTCGTCACCGGCCAGGACCTCGAGCAGCAAAGGTCCGAACGGGCGACAGCGGCGGCTGTCCTCCCGGCTCTTCGAGCGCAGGTCGAAGCCCAGGTCCATGCCCTCGGAGCGCTGACCGGGGACACGCCCGAAGCGCTCATCGCCGAGCTTTCGCGGCCGACCGCGCTACCCCCTGCCCCGCCGGAAATTCCTGCCGGCCTTCCATCGGACCTGCTCCGGCGGCGCCCCGACATCCGAGCCGCCGAGCGCGAACTCGCGGCTTCAACGGCCGACATCGGAGTTGCCGTCGCCGACCTCTATCCGCGCTTCTCCCTGACGGCCGCGCCGGCGCTCGTCAGCACCGCGCTCGCAAGCTTGCTCGAATGGGGAAGCCGGAGCTTCAGTCTCGGCGCGTCGCTCGATTGGCCGCTTCTCAACGGGGGCCGCACTCGTGGCAACATCGCCGTGGCGAACGCGCGACAGGAGCAGGCGCTGATCACCTACCGCAAGTCCGTCCTGCGCGCGCTTCAGGACGTCGAGGATTCGCTCAGCCGAAGCGACGGCGACCGCCATCAGCTCGCGGACCTCGAGGAGGCGCTGCGCACGGCCGCGCGCGCCGAGGACATCGCCCAAACCCGCTACCGCGGCGGTCTCGTCACTTATTCGGACGTGCTTCAGGCGCAGGCGCACCGGCTCAAGCTGGAGGACCAATTGACCGAAACCAAGGGGACTCTCGCGCGCGACACGGTCGCGCTGTTCAAGGCGCTCGGCGGCGGCTGGCCCGAGCTCACCGAGGCGGGAGCGCAGCCATGAGCCGCTTCCGGCCGCTCATCGTCGTCGCCCTGCTGATCGCCGCCGGAGTGGCCGCCTGGCTGCTGCTCGGCGGCTCGAAGCGCGAGCGCTTCCTTTCGGGCTACGTTGAGGGCGAGGACCTTTTCCTGTCGTCGCCGGTCGCGGGCACCATCTCCTCAATCTCTGCGGTCGAGGGCACGCGCGTTTCCGCGGGACAGCAGCTTTTCACCATCGACCCGGCGACTCTGTCGGCCCAGGGCGAACAGGCGCGGGCGAATGTGGCGGCGGCCCAGACGCAGATTGCCTCGGCGGAGGCAAACGCCCGCCAGGCCGACGCCGATGTGGCCGCCGCGAGAGCAGACGCAGAGCGCGCGCGGTCCGATCTCGCCCGGCTCCTGTCGGTTCGGCACGCGGATCCGGCCGCAGTCGCCGGCAAGGACCTCGACGCTGCTCAGGCGGCGCTCCGTAATGCCAATGCACGAGTCGTCGCTGCGCAAAAGGCTGCAGACTCGCGGCGCGCGCAGGTCGCCGTCGCGCGCGCACA
>DASVXR010000209.1:0-6740 GCA_036392595.1 Sphingomicrobium sp. | reverse complement strand
CCGCCGCCGTAGGGCGTGCGGATCACCATCGGCATCGTCCATTCGGCAGCAGTGCGATAGCGAATCTTCGCGACCTCGCTGACGATCTGGTCGTAGCCCGGATAGATATAGTCGGCGAACTGGATCTCGATGACGGGCTTGAGGCCGTAGCAGGCCATGCCGACCGCGGTCGCGACGATCCCGCCTTCCGCGATCGGCGCGTCGAACACGCGCGTCTTGCCGAATTCCTTCTGCAGCCCCTCGGTGACGCGGAAGACGCCGCCGAAATAACCGATGTCCTCGCCGAAGACGACGATGTCCTCGTCCTTGCGCATCATCACCTTGTGCGCGTCGTTCAGCGCTTGGATCATGTTCATGTTGGGCATCTACTCGCCGCCCTCGCTCAGCGCCTGCTCGCGCTGCTCGGCGAGGTTCCACGGAACCTCCGCGTACACGTCCTCGAACATGCTCCCGATATTATCCTTGCCCTGCTGCGGGAGGATCCCGAGCTTCTCGGATTCCTTCTGCGCCGCGCGCACCGCCGCGTCACATTCGTCGGTTATCGCCGAGTGCCGTTCCTCGTCCCATTCGCCGATCGCCAGCAGATGTGCCTTCAGCCGCTCGATCGGGTCGCCGAGCGGCCACAGCTTCGCTTCGTTCGTCGGCCGGTATCCTGAGGGATCTTCGGAGGTCCAATGTCCCTCCGCGCGATAGGTGAAGAACTCGATCAGCGTCGCGCCCAGGTTCGACCGCGCCCGCTCCGCCGCCCATTTCACCGCCGCATAGACCGCCAGCGCGTCATTGCCGTCGACGCGCATCCCGGCGATGCCATAGCCGACGGCGCGCTGCGCAAAGGTCGCGCGCTCCGCGCCGGCAATGCCAGCGAAGCTCGAGATCGCCCACTGGTTGTTCACCACCGCAAGCACGACCGGCGCATTGTAGACGGCGGCGAACGTCATCGCGGAATGGAAGTCGCCCTCCGCGGTCGCTCCGTCACCGACCCACCCCATACAGATGCGGCTGTCTCCCTTGATCGCCGCAGCCATCGCCCAGCCGACCGCCTGCGGGAATTGCGTCGCGAGATTGCCGGAGATCGAGAAGAAGCCGTGGGCCTTGTCCGAATACATGATCGGCAGCTGGCGGCCCTGAAGCTTGTCGCCCTTGTTCGAATAAATCTGGTTCATCATCTCCGTCAGCGGATAGCCGCGGGCGATGAGCAGCCCCTGCTGGCGGTAGGTCGGGAAGTGCATGTCCTCGCGGTCGAGCGCCGCCTGCGCCGCGACGGCGATCGCCTCCTCGCCCGTGCACTTCATATAAAAGCTGGTCTTCCCCTGGCGCTGCGAGCGGTACATGCGGTCGTCGAAGATGCGCACCGTTACCATGTCGCGCAGCATCTTGCGCAAAGTGTCGGGGTCGAGCTTGGGGTCCCACGGGCCGACGGCCTTGTTGTCATCGCCGAGCACGCGGACGAGATCGATCGTCAGCGGATGCGTTTCCGCCGCCGGAGCCGCCACGTCGGGGCGCGGCGCGCTCCCTGCGGCGGGAATCTTCAGCGACGAGAAATCCGGCGTGTCGCCCGGCCGGAACGGGGGCTCGGGCACGTGCAGCTCCAGCTTCGGAGCATTCCGCCGCAATGATGGGTCCTTGTCGCTCATTTCCTCTCCCGCGCGCCGCTTAGGCGCGTGCGCGAGGCATCGCAACTGGCAAAGTCAAGGTTCCTTTACATCGCGTCCGCGTTGACCTTGAAACCGCCGCGAGTCTAGGGCGGGTCATGGCCGAAAACGCGCAAGACACCCCGCCCGACCGCCTCTCGCTCGACCCGCGCAGCGAACATTATGACGAGGCGCTGCTGAGCCGCGGCGTCGGAATCAAGTTCAACGGCCAGGAAAAGACCAACGTCATCGAATATTGCATCTCGGAAGGCTGGATCCGCGTCGCGGCGGGCCGGAGCCGGGACCGCTACGGCCAGCCCATGACGATCAAGCTCAAGGGGCAGGTCGAGCCCTATTTCGAGAACCCGCCTCAGGGCGAGGGCGTCGCCTCCGACGGATAGGAGGCGTTGGCGCGGCGCTTGTTGCGCCAGCGCTTGAACGCCCAGCCGCCGAGCGCAAGCGCGGCCAGCGTCGGCAGGCTCCGCTTCGCAAGCGCGGCCGCGCCATAGCCGAGGATCGCCCCTTTCGCGCCTTCATTCTTCCCGGCGACCTTTTCGCCGATCCATGCGCCCGCGAGCTTGCCCAACATACCAAAACTCCTTTCGTGTGAATCGACGCGCCGGATGTGGCGAATGTTCCCAAATTCGCGTTGGCGGAATCTCCCAAACCTTGGTTGGCCAAATCTCCCAACATTGCCGCGCCAGCACCGTTTTTCGCAGTTTTCCGGAATTGGCACGCTCCTTGATTAGGAAGGAGCATCGACCCGCAAAACAAATCAGCGGGCCAAAAAGGGAGATTACAAATGTCGGTTCGTTCGCAGCTTTCCCGCACTCTCGTCGCCATCGTCGCGGCTCTTGCGGTCAGCACCATCACCGTCGGCGCCGCCGTTGGTCCGGCGCAGGCCAGTGCCAACCCCATCTCGGTCAACCTCAATGCCTGAACTCGAAGTCCTCGAAGCGAAGGTCCCGGCCCGCACCCCTCGACTGATCGAGGTTGAGAGCGAGCCGAGCAGCGGACGGTTCACCCCCGTCGCCGGCTGGTTCAGCGGTCCGGTCTTCAGCCGCGCTCGCGACATCTTCGCCGCGAACATCACGGAGATGCTCGACCGGGCCGAAGACCCGGCGCGGATGATCCGGATGGTCATCCTCGAGATGGAAGAGACTCTGGTCGAGGTTCGCGCCACGGCCGCGCGCAACATCGCCGACATCAAGGAGATGCGGCGGGCGGTGACCCGGCTCGAGCAGATCCAGACCGACTGGACCGCCAAGGCCGAGCTCGCGCTGTCGAAGGACCGGGACGATCTCGCCAAGGCCGCGCTGGTCGAGCGCCAGAAGGCCGCCGAAATGGCCGATGGCCTGTGCGAGGAGATCGTGCAGATCGAGCAGGTGCTCAAAGGTTACGAGGCGGACATCGCCAAGCTTCAGTCGAAGCTGCGCGAAGCCCGCGCCCGCCAGGCCGCCATCGCCGCCAGGCTCGAATCCGCCGTGACCCGGGCCCGGGCCCGCGAGATCATGCACGGCAGCCGGACGCTCGACGCGTTCAGCAAGTTCGAGCTGCTTGAACGCCGCGCCGATCTCGCGGAAGGCCGCGCGGAGGCGCTTGGAATTACCGGTCTCGAAGACGAGATCGAACAGCTCAAGGCCGACGAAGAGGTCGACGCCGAGCTCGAAGCAATGAAAGCCGCGCTCAAGGCGCGCGTGAACTGAGGAAGGGAAGTATCGTGATGGCCCGCAAGATTTATCCCTATTCGCTCGACCGCAAGGACGCGAAGATTGCCGGCGTCGCTTCGACGATCGGCGGAATGACGGGGATCGATCCGACCTTCATCAGGATCGGCTTCGTCGCCGCGGCGATCTTCATCAGCTTCAAGCTGACTTTGCTCGCTTATGCCGCGCTCGGCATCTACCTCGCGGTGCAGAAGAAGCGCTCGGCCATCGGCGACCGCCGCATGAGCGAGTTCGACCGCATGGCTGAGGTGTCGAAGCGCAGGCCGACCGTCCACGCCATGGTCAACGACCTCGACGAGACCGACCGCCGCCTGATGGCGATCGATCACCACATCAACAGCCAGAACGAAGAGTTGGCGCGCGAGATCGAGAAGCTGCGCCAGGAGGAAAAGTGATGGACCCGATCACGATTGCAGTGCTGAGCGCCAGCGTCATCGTCGGCCTCGCCGGAGCAAGCCTCGCGGGCCTCAAGGCCTGGAACGGCTGGCTCGAGCTCAAGAAGATGGAACTCGCGCACATCACCGGCGAGCGCGGCCTCCCTCCGGCCACCGGCCGGATCGAGATGGCCGACCTCCGCGAGCGAGTCCGCAAGCTCGAAGCCATCGCCGCCGGCATCGACCTCTAGAATAGTTGCCCGCGCCCTGGTCGCTCCTCCCCGGCGACAGGGCTACCAAGAGGCGGTTCGGACCCCTTCCCGAGCCGCCTCTTTCTTTTTGCGGTGCGCTACAGTTTCGACCGGTCCGCCGGAGTCCACTCGTGCGGCTCGACGTCCTTGCGCAACAGGCGCAGCGCAAGACCGGCAAAGGTGCCCACGGCAATGGCGATCGTGAGGTTGCTCACCACCGTCAGGATCATCGCCAGGAAGAACAGCGCCCGATCAGCTGCGCTCAGTCTCATGCGCTCCGGCCAGCGCGTCGGCTCGCTCATCAGCCAGGCTGTAATGATGAGCAGCCCGGCCAGCGCCGGCATCGTCAAATATCCGGCGAGCGAGGCCGCGGTGAGGCTGATTAGGAGGATCGTCAGCGCGTGCACGATTCCGGCAACCGGCGTTCGGCCCCCCGCGCGCACGTTTGTCGCTGTCCGTGCAATCGCTCCCGTTGCCGGAAGCCCGCCAAACAAAGGCGAGACAATGTTCGCGACGCCCTGGGCGAGGAGCTCGGCACTCGACCGGTGCTTCCCGCCAATCATGCGGTCGGCAACGATCGCCGAGAGCAGTGATTCCACTGCCGCGAGGAAGGCGATGACGAAGGCTGACGGCAGGAGCTCGCTTATCCTTGCAATGCTGAGGTGCGGCACCGAAGGCGCGGGCAGGCCCGCCGGAAGCGCTCCGAAGCGCGAATAGATCGAGTCCACCGGAAGCCCGAGCAGAGCGACGGCGGCGGATGCCCCGGCGATCACCAGCAGCGAGCCGGGAAACCACGGAAGAAGGTGACGGAGCAGCGCGATACCGGCGATCGAAATCACGCCGACCGCCAATGCCCAAAGATTTGCGCCCGCCCGTGCGCTCCAGAGTGCGGGCAAGCCATGGATCAGATCCGCGGGCACGTGAGCGGCCGAGAGTCCGAACAGGTCCTTGAACTGGCTCACCGCGATGATCAGCGCAATGCCGACCGTGAAGCCTTCGATGACGGGCTCCGGCACGAGCGCGATGAAGCGCCCGGCTCTGACCAGCCCGCTAGCGACGAGGATAATTCCTGCCAGCAGCGTCGCGATCAGCAGGCCGTCGAAACCGAACTGCTCGATGACCCCCGCGACCACGACGATGAAGGCGCCCGTCGGCCCGCCGATCTGCACCCTGCTTCCGCCGAGCAGCGAGATCAGAAATCCCCCAATGATGGCAGTGACCAGGCCTGCTTTCGGTGTTGCGCCGGACGCGATTGCGATGGCGATGCTGAGCGGCAGCGCTACCAGGGCAACGGTGACGCCCGCGACCGCATCGCCAAGTAACAGGCGCCACGAATAATCTTTGAGGGTCGTCAGAAGCTTCGGCTTCATCGGCCTGCGCTAGGCGGCGACGCCGAGTGGTTCAACGGCGGGACCGGGCCATATCAGAGCCTGAGGCCGATCCTCGGCCCGAGCCAGGTCATTCCGAGGTAAAGCAGGATCGTCAGGGCGCAGCCGATCGCGAGCGTCGGCCAGAAGCCCATTCCATGCCGGAGCATCCATGGCATCAGCAGGAACATGGGGAGCGACGGAAGCACGAACCAGAAGGTCGCCTCGACATGCGCGGCCATGTTGGGGACGTCAGGCTTGTCGCGCCACAGCCACATCATCCCGAGCACCGACACCAGGGGAAGCGAGGCGATCAGCGCCCCGAAGCCGGGATAGCGCTTGGCCACCTCCGACACGATCGCCACGATCACGCCCGAGATCGCGGCCTTGATGGCGAGGTAGAGCATGGCCCGCGTCTAGCGCAGGCCGGCCCGCCTCAGAAGCCCACGCGAGCGGTCAGGCGGATGTCGCGGCCGGCGAGCGGCGCGAAATCCTTGAGCTCGCTCGAATGCCTGCGCGCGTTCACGTCGAACAGGTTGTTGCCGGTGAGCGACAGCGTCAGCTCCGGCTTCGCTGCGAACGGGTGCCAGTCGAATGACGCATTGACCATCGTATAGCCGGGGGTCGGAGTTTCGTTTGGCGCCGTCTTGTGCTGCGCGCTCGTCCGTTCGACCTCGACCCGCCCGTCGACCTGTCCCCGAGTGCCGGTCAGGCCGGCGAGGACGCGGAACGGCGGAATCTCGGGCGCATTGCCGAACCCCTTGATCTTGGCCCGGACGGCGTCCGTCGTGATTTCGCCGCCCCAGTCGATGCCGAGCGCCTTGCCGAACCGCAAATCGCTCTCCAGCTCGAATCCGTAATAATCGGCTTTGCCCTGGCTATATTCGTAGACCGGCAAGCCGTCTTCGATCACTCCCGTCGGAGCCTGGAAGATGAAGTTGGAGTAGCGGCTGTAATAGACGCTGCCTTGGACGTGGATCGGCCCGGTGGTCCGGTGCACGCTCAGCTCGGCGCCGTTGCTCGTCTCCTTCCGGAGGTCCGGATTGCCGATCAGGAACTGGGCGCTTCCGCCATGCGGACCGAACGAGAAGAGCTCGTCGATCCCCGGTGCGCGCTCGCTGTGCGACAGCGACAAGCCCGCGCGCCAGCCGTCCAGATCGTAATTGGCCCCGACCGAGCCGGACAATGCCGTGAACTTGCGGCCGACCGGCGCAGCGCCGACGATGCTGTTCTCGCCCGCTTCGGCGACCAGCTCCGCAATACGTTCGTCCTGCTTCGCATGGAGCTTCGCGAAGTCGACGCGCGCCGCCGCCTCGAACCGCACCTTTCCGGACTGGATGGACTGCAGCGTGAACAGGCCGAGATTCTGCTTGCGGCTGTCGGGGAGATA
>DASVXR010000208.1:0-2472 GCA_036392595.1 Sphingomicrobium sp. | reverse complement strand
CGCCGCCGCGCGCGAGCTCTCCGACACGGAGAAAATGGTCGCCGCGGCCGAGAAGCTCTACGGCCCCTACCGCTGGGGCCGCTACGACGTCCTCGTCCTCCCGCCCTCCTTCCCGTTCGGAGGGATGGAGAATCCGAACATGACCTTCCTCACGCCGACCTTCATCGCTGGCGACAAGAGCCTGGTCAGCCTCGTCGCTCACGAGCTCGCGCACAGCTGGTCGGGCAATCTCGCGACCAATGCGACCTGGAACGACTTCTGGCTGAACGAGGGGATGACGACCTACGCCGAGCGGCGGATCGTCGAGGAGCTTTATGGGAAGAAGGTGGCGGACGAGCAGATCTCGCTCGGGATCGACGCGATGAACAAGGCGGTTGCCGAGAATGGCGGGCCCAGCGGCCCGGACACGCGCCTGCACCTGGACCTGAAGGGCCGAAGCCCCGACGCGAGCGGCTCGGACATCCAATATGAGAAAGGCGCGGCCTTCCTGCGCACCATCGAGGCGATGGTCGGCCGCGAGCGCTTTGACGGGTGGCTCAAGGGCTGGTTCGACCGCCACGCCTTCCAGCCGGTCACCTCGGCCATCTTCCTCGCCGACCTGCGCCAATATCTGGTCAAGGGCGACAAGGGGCTCGAGAGCAAGCTTATGCTCGACCGCTGGGTGTATAAGCCCGGCGTCCCGCCCAACATGGTCAGCCCGCCGGCTGGCACCTTTGCCGAGCAGGACAAGGCCGCCCGCGGCTTCGCGTCGGGTGCTGCGCCTCCGTCCGCATGGGCGCACTGGACCACGGACGAGCGCCTGCGCTTCCTCAACCGGCTTCCGCGCAAGCTCCCGAAAGCGCGGCTTGACGCGCTGCAGTCGGCGTTCGGGCTCAATGGCACCACCAACATGGAAGTGCGCTACGCCTGGCTCGATCTGGCGGTGTCGAACCGCTACGACCCGGCGGTTCCGTCGCTGGAGCAGTTCCTGACCTCGCAAGGCCGGGGCAAGTTCGTGAAACCGCTCTATCAGGCCCTCGCGAAGGACAAGCAGTGGGGCAAGCCGATCGCCCACCGGATCTACGCCGCCGCTCGGCCGATCTACCACCCGCTGGTCACTCGGCCCCTCGACAAGCTGGCGCTGTGAGCAATGGTGGAGCGCCAATTAACCGCAAGAATTCACTCCATTTTGGCTGCTTTCCACTCTAGGCGCGAAGGGTCGCTCCTTAACCGCCCTTAAAGGGTCTTTGTCTAATCCCGACCGCCTAACGGGAACGACGGGCGGATGTACGAGGCACCAGATCGTTATAAGCGTTTGATTTCGGCCCGGCTTCCGGGCGGTGAATCGGCCGGCCTGACCACTCGCCAGGCCGATCCCGAAAGCTCGCCCCTGCGCGACGTCCAGCTCATTTCCCGCGCCCAGCTCGCTCCCTTCTTCGCCGCGGCCAATATCGTCGCCGCCCTGATGATGGCCGCGAACCTCTGGGGCGCCGTGTCCGCGACCTGGCTCATGCCCTGGGTCCTTGCGGTCTCCGTGGTGAACCTCGCCGCGATGCAGCTCGCCCGAACCCAGTCCATCACCTGCGTCGGACGGTCCGGCCGCCGCGTTCCCACCTGGCAGTTGATGGGCGACGTCGGCGCTCGCGCAGCCATCTGGCTGTCGCTCCCGCTCTACACCTACGCCTCACTCACTCCGGACACTCAGGTCATCGCGGCTTCGCTGATCGCCGGCCTCAGCGTCGGTGCTCTGGGCCTGGTGGTCGTTCCCGCCTGCGCCACCGCCTGGATGGTCTGCTTCACCGCCGGCGTCGGCGGCGCGATCATGCTCGGCCGCCACACCGTTTCCGTCCAGCACCTGCTCGCGATCATCTTCATCACCGGCGTCTCGAACTTCGGCATCACCACCGTCGCGCGCTGGGCGTTCCACCAGCTCAAGACCAACGCCGACGTCGGAAGCCAGAGCGAAAGCGCGAGCCTCCTGCTCCAGGAATATGAGCAGCGCGGCGTCGGCTGGCTGTGGGCGATCGACGCCGACAACCGCGTGACCTACATCAGCTCGCGGATGAGCATCATGCTCGGCAAGCCCGCCAACCAGCTGCTCGGCCACTCGCTTCCCTCGCTGCTCGGCGGCCATGCCGAGCTCGGCAAGGTGCTGCTCGAACAAAAGCCCTTCAACTCGCTCGAGATGGAGCTGGCGACTCCCCGCGGCCCGCGCTGGATCTCGATGGCCGGCGACCCGGTCATCGATACCGCCGGCCGCTTCGAGGGCTTCCGCGGGGTCGGCTCCGACATCACCGAGATCCGCCAGACCCAGGAGCGCCTGACTCACCTCGCCAATGTCGACGTGCTCTCGGGCCTGCCCAACCGCGGCCGGGTGCGCCAGCTCCTCGGCGAGTCCCTCCGCGCGGCGACCACCGGCAATGTCCCCTGCGCGATCATGTTCCTCGACCTCGACGGCTTCAAGCCGGTCAACGACACCTTCGGCCACCCGAA
>DASVXR010000207.1:0-5749 GCA_036392595.1 Sphingomicrobium sp. | reverse complement strand
TTCAGTGAAGCGGGGGACCTCAAGCTGTTCCTCGGCGACGAGACGATGGGGCTGCTGCAGCAGCTGACCGCGGAGAAGGGCTTTCTCGACGGCCGCTACATGGCCGCGACCTTCAACCTGCTGCGCGGGCGCGACCTCATCTGGAGCTATGTCGTCAACAACTACCTGCTCGGCGATGAGCCGGCGCCGTTCGACCTGCTCTACTGGAATAGCGACACGACCAACCTGCCGGCGGGCTGGCACCGCGACTATCTCGAGAGCCTCTACAAGGGGAACAAGCTCGCCGGGAAGGGGGGCATCAAGGTCGCCGGCGTCCCGGTCGACATCGATGCGGTGAAGACTCCGGCCTACGTCCAGGCGGGCCGCGAGGATCATATCGCTCCGCCGCAGAGCGTGTGGAAGATCATGAACCATTTCGCGGGCGAGAAGCGCTTCGTCCTCGCCGGCTCGGGCCATATCGCCGGCGTGGTGAACCCGCCCGCGGCGCAGAAATATCAGTACTGGGTCAACGACCGGCCGTGCGGAACGCTCGAGGATTTCGTCGAAGGCGCCGAGGAGCACAAGGGGAGCTGGTGGCCGGACTGGCTCGAGTGGCTGAGGAAGCAGGATCCCGAGACGGTGAAGGCGGAAGGCGCTCGGGTCCCCGGCAAGGGCAAGCTGAAGGCGATCGAGGACGCGCCAGGGAGCTATGTCAAAGCGCGCTGACACCGTGAGCCTCCGGCTCCGGCTCGCGCTGACCGAGGAGCATGAGGAGCTGGAGGAGCTGCAGCGGCGGGCGTCGCTGGAGCTGCCCGAATATCGCGAGCAGCTGATCGACAATCCGGACGCCGTGCACCTCCCGCATGCGCAGATCGCCAACGGGCAGGTGATCGTCGCCGAGCTGGACGGTGAGATCGCGGGTTTTGCCGCAGTCGTCGGTGGCGAGCTCGATGGCTTGTTCGTGGAGCCTGACCTTTGGGGCAGCGGCATCGGGCGCATCCTGGTCGAGGCCGCCGTGCACGAGGCCCGGCAGCGCGGCCTCAGCCTGACGGTGATCGCCAACCCGCGGGCGCGCGGCTTCTACGAGACTTGCGGCTTCGCCGTGGAAGGCGAGGAGCAGACCCGTTTCGGCCCGGCGCTTCGAATGTCGCGTTAACCATAGTTCAGCACATCGTCGGCAGAAGGCTCTTCGTGAGCGAGACGACCATCCTGCCGGGTACGGCCGCGCCGGCGTCGCAGCGCGTCGACCAGCTGCTGCGCCTGGGCCTGCTGGTTGCCGCGTTGGCGACCGGCCTTCTGCCGCTCTACCGCTTCATCGGCAGCATGATCTGGTTCCGGGAATATCTCGGCGACTACCAGGTCTTCTGGGGGATCGGCTCGGCTCCGCTCGAATGGGTCTACGGCCATTACGGCTTTCCCTATCCGCCGACCGCCCTGATGCTCGTCCGGCCGTTCGGGATGCTGCCCTTCTGGCCCTCGCTGGTCGCCTGGGGGATGGCAGGCGCGGCGGCGATCATCCTCGCCGCGCGGCGGGTCATGCAGCCGGCCGCGATTGCGCTTGGCTTCGTCACCAGCGCGGCCGTCGGAGTGCTCGCGGGCGGCCAGGTGAGCCTATTCATCGGTGCATTGGTCATGGCGGGACTGAGCGCCGCCAGCCCGCGCTGGCGCGGAGCGCTGCTCGCCGCGGCCGCAGTGGTGAAGCCGCAATCGCTGCTCCCTGCTCCGGTTGCGCTCATTGCCGAGCGCAACTGGCGGGCGATCGGCTGGGCCATCGCGACGGCATTCGCGCTGCTGCTGCTTTCGTTGCTGCTGTTCGGTGTTGACACGTGGATCCGCTGGGCGGCGGACCTGCACAAGTTCCCGACCTATCTCACCAGCCGCGGGATCGATCGCGGCGACGTCGGAGTCTATGGGCTCGCTCGCGCCTTCGGGCTGCCCGGCTGGACCTTCGTCGCCGGCATTCCGCTCGGCGTGGCGACCAGCTGGCTGGTCTTCCGCAGGGAAGCGGCGCCGGTCGATCGCTATGCGGCGTTCGCCGCCTCGACGGTGCTGATGTCGCCTTACACGCTGAGCTATGACCTTGCCGGGCTGACCTTCGCCTCGGTTGCAATGCTGCTCGACGCGAGGCGCTCGCCGCTGATCTGGCTAGCCGCGGCGCTGATCGTCAGCTCCGTGTTCGCGAACGTCGGGATCATCCTGCTCGCCGCGATGCTGAGCTGGGAAGCGGTGCGGCGCTAAACGTGGAGGCGCGGGTCGCGACTCACAGGATTCCCCCGCCAAGCATCAGCCTGACGACGCCGATCAGGATCACGAACAGGTTGAGGTTTCGGCCGGCGGTGCCGCGCGAGAGCATCCCGACCGCCGCTCCGATGATTGCGAGCGGGATGATCAGCCAGTTCGCCCAGCCGAGCAGCGGCAGAAAGGCGATGAGCGCGAAGACCAGAGCGACGGCGCCGATGATCAGCGAGACGAGGTTGAACATGGGCCGATGCTACCATCATTCGGGCGCTTGCGGCAGCGGCGCTCGTGAATGGAGGAGCGCGGTCACGTAGAGCGCGAGCGCCGTCCAGATCGCCGCAAAGGCGACGGCGTGGGCGACGGTGAAAGGCTCGCCGTAGAGCAGCACGGCAATCAGGAACTGCAGCGTCGGAGCGAGGAACTGGAGCATTCCAAGCGTCGAATAAGGCAGGCGCTTCGCCGCGGCCGTGAAGAGCAGGAGGGGAGTGGTCGAGACGATACCGGATATGATCAGCAATGAAGTTTCGGCTTCGTCCGACCCGAGGATCGGGGCTCCTGCGGAATATCGCCACGCGAGCCAGGCTGCCGCCAGGGGGAAAAGGATCGCGGTCTCGATCGCGAGGCCGGTGATCGCGTCGGCGGGGACGATCTTCCTCAACAGGCCATAGAGGGCAAAGGTCACGCACAGGGTGAGGCTGATCCACAGCTGGCCGAGCGCTCCGGCGGCGAGCACGGAAATTCCCGCGCCGGCGATCGCGACGGCCGTCCATTGCAGCCGGTTCAGCCTCTCGTGAAGCACGAAGCGGCCGAGAAGCACGTTGGCGAGCGGATTCAGATAATAGCCGAAGCTCGCCGCGAGGATGTGGCCGCTCGTCACGGCATAGACGTAGAGCAGCCAGTTGGCGCCGATCAGGATCGCAGTGGTGGCGAGAACGCCGAGCGTCTTCGAGTTCCTCGCCGCTGCTCGAACCTTCGGCAGACCACGCGAAGCGAGGATCAGGATGGTGAGGAAGGGCAGCGACCAAAGGACGCGGTGGGCGACGATGTCGATTGCCGGAATTCTGGCGAGGAGCTTGAAATAGACGGGAAGGACGCCCCACAGGCCGTAGGCGCCCAGCCCAAGGAGGAAGCCGGAGCCGGCTGCCTGCGGGGAATCGGTCGCTTGCGCGGGGCGCTTGGCCTTGTTCATTTCGCGGGCGCCTAGCGGCGGTGAGCGTTCAGTGAAAGAACATGTTCAACGCCGCATTTGTTGAAACTGGCAAGCGCGGCTGCCACTGTGGCGGTTCAGCCAGACGGGGGTTTTGGGGGACTGTGGCGGGACTCGGCAGCCAGACGGTCCGGATCGGAGCGGCCATCGCGCTCGCGGTGGCCGTCGCCGGCTGCCAGACGAAGCCCGCGGCTCCGCCCGGCGTGGTTCCGCGGGTCGAGGTCGGAGCGCCGCTCAAGTCCGATGTGTGGAAGCAGGTCGCAACGGCTGCCGACGAGGACCGGTTGAGCCGGCTGCAGCAGGCGTGGAGCTCGGCGCTGGCCGACGTGCGCCGGTCCACCGCTTCCGCCGAGCTGCGCAGGGAAGGCGTATTGCTGAAGCCCGACTCCGCGCTCCCGCGCCCCGCGCCGACGCCCGGAAGCTATAATTGCCGGCTGATCAAGCTCGGCAAGGCGACGGCCGCTAGCAAGCCCTACGAAAGCTTCAAGCCCTTCTTCTGCTATGTCGAGGTCGAGGGTGACCTGCTCACCATCGTCAAGCAGACGGGGAGCCAGCGGCCCGCGGGCCGTCTGTGGGAGGACGATGATCCCGATCGGCTGATCTTCCTCGGCAGCCTGGCGCTCGGGAGCGAGGACCAGCCGGTGGGCTATGGCGACGATCCCAAGCGCGACATGGCCGGAGTGCTCCAGCGGATCGGCCCGTTCAGGTGGCGGCTGGTGATCCCCTGGCCGCAGAGCACCTCCAAGCTCGACGTGTTCGAGCTGACGCCCGTCGCCAACCAGCCGAAGTGAGCGAGTCCGCCGGGCTTCTCGCCGACCCTTCGGAGGTCCGGGCGATCCTCGTCGCGTCGGCCAAGGCCGGCCAGCCGATCAGCTACGCCGAGGTGTTGGAGCTGCTCGGCCATCATTTCACCCGGCCGAAGATGCGGGCGCTGTGCAAGGTGCTCTCCTTCGTCGACGACGAGGCGGCGGAGCGGGGCGAGCCCGAGCTTGCGGTGCTGGTGGTGCGGCAGTCGGACGGGCTGCCGGGCCAGGGCTGGTGGGTCGGCGGGGCGAAGAAGCATGGCTACACGGGGCTGTGGGAGGGCCCTCGCGCGGCACGGCTGATCCGAAAGATACAGCGGCAGGCGTTTGAATATTGGCAATCCTCCCCGGAACGGGGAGGTGGCAGTCGCGACAGCGACTGACGGAGGGGCGTTGGAGCCCCTCACGGGCGCCCCTCCACCAGCTACGCTGGTCCCCCTCCCCGTTCCGGGGAGGAGTTGCTAGGGCACCCCGCGTGAGCGAAGCGCGTACCTTCACCGTATCCGAGGATGACGACGGAATCCGGCTCGACCGCTGGTTCAAGCGGCACATGCCGGACGTCAGCTTCAACATCGTCTCGCGCTGGGCGCGGACCGGGCAGTTGCGCCTCGGCGGGAAGCGCGCGGTGCCGGGCGACCGGATCGAAGCGGGGCAGGAGATCCGGGTGCCGCCCGGCGAAGCTCTTCCGGAGCGGGCGCCGCGGCGGCAGCCGAAGCGCGAGCCACTGACGGAGGAAGAACAGCAGTTCGTTCGCGACATGGTGATCCACGAAGACCGCAACGCCTTTGTGCTGAACAAGCCGCCCGGCCTTGCGACGCAGGGTGGGACGAAAACGACGCACCATCTCGACCGGCTGCTCGACGGGCTTGTCGGGGAGGCTGGCCGGCCCAAGCTGGTGCATCGGCTGGACAAGGACACGTCGGGCGCTTTGCTGGTGGCGAGGAGCGCGCGCGCCGCCGGGCATTTCGCCAAGGCTTTTTCGGGCCGCACCGCACGGAAGGTCTATTGGGCGCTGGTCGTCGGGGTTCCGGACGCAGCCGAGGGCCTGGTCGACGCGCCGCTCGCTAAGCAGCCGGGCACGGGCGGCGAGAAGATGCATGTCGATCCCGAGCACGGACTTCCGGCGAAGACGCGCTGGCGAGTGCTCGACCGGGCCGGCAATCGCGCCGCCTGGGTCGAGCTCCAGCCGCTGACCGGCCGGACCCACCAGCTGCGCGCGCACATGACGGCGATCGGCCATCCGATCGTTGGCGACGCCAAGTACGGAGGAGCGGAGGCGTTCCTCACCGGTGGCATCAGCCGGAAGCTGCACCTCCATGCTCGGCAGCTGCGGATCGACGCTCCTGATGGAGGGAAGATTGACGTCAGGGCGGAGCTTCCGGCCCATTTCGCGGAGAGCCTCGCGACGCTCGGCTTCGAGGAAGCCGCCGGGGAGCGGCCGATCGCCACGCCGCAGCCGCAGCGCCGCACCGCTCGGCCGAAGGCGCCGACGCGCCGCGGCGAGCGCCGCTCGCGGGGAAGC
>DASVXR010000206.1:0-3773 GCA_036392595.1 Sphingomicrobium sp. | reverse complement strand
GTGATGGACGTCCTGATCGCGATTGCGTTCAAGTCGCTGGTGATTGCCGGAGCCACGCTCGGGCTGCTCGCCCTGTTCAGGCGCCGCTCGGCATCCGAGCGTTCGTGGATCGCGCACATCGGACTTGTCGCTCTCGTGATGCTGGCCTTTGCGCCCCTGGTCCTGCCGAGCTGGTCGGTCGAGGCCCCCGCCCTGCTCGGCCAGGTTGCCGAACAGGCTCCGGCGGTCTCGGTCCCCGCTGTCGTCCCCGCCGCCGCTGCTCCTGTCGCGTCGGCTGCGGAGCCCGCGATGCGGGCCCTGCCTTCCGTCACCGTTCCCAAGGTGCAGCTTAGCCCTGCCGCTGTCGCGACCGCCGCTTACGCGGTCCCCGCGGCCATCCTGCTCTTCATCACCCTGCTGGCGCTTGCGCGGCTGATCGCGCTGAGAGCCCGCGCCGACGTCCTCGTGGATGGTCATTGGCTCAGCGCCCTTGCCCAAGCGCAGCGGCGCATGGGCTTCAAGCACGGCACTGCCCTGCTCACCAGCAACGAGCTCGCCTCGCCGATCAGCTGGGGGCTGATGCGGCCGGTGATCCTTCTCAACAACCGTGCCGTCGAGGCATCGGGCGAGGCCGAGGCGATCATCGCGCACGAGCTGGCACACGTTGCTCGGCTGGACTGGATCAAGCTGCTGCTGGCTCGGCTGGCGACCGCTCTCTTCTGGTTCAACCCGCTAGTCTGGACGCTCGCCCGCGAGGCGCACCAGCTTCGCGAGGAAGCGGCCGACGACGCCGTGCTCGCCGCGAACATCACGGACACCGATTACGCCCAGCTGCTCGTCGGCGTGGCGCGGCACGAATGCCCGGGCCTCCTGCTTGGGGCGCATGGAGTGGCGCCATCGAAGAGCTCGCTCGCCCGCCGCGTCGCTCGAGTCCTCGATGCCGGCTCGGCGCGCGCTCCTGCGGCCCGCACCTTCGGCCTCGGGGTATTCGTCGGCGCGATGCTTGTCGCGGCACCGCTGGCGGCGCTTACGCTGACCCCCGGCGGAGCCAAGCAGGCTGCAGTCGCTGCAAGGGGCGCCGGCAAGCAAAGCACCCTGGCGGCTTCAGAGCCCGCGATGGTACCCGCCGACCTGCCGCACATCATCGCCAAGGGCGTTTCGACGTCCGTTTCTACTGCGGTCGCGGCAGTCGCTCCGTCACATATCGTCGATCGCAAAGACCGCGAGGAAGCAATTGCTGAGGCCGTCCAGGCAGCCCGCGAAGCGCGCCAGGACGCTCTTCAAGAAGCTGCCGACGCCAGGGCGGACGCCCGCGACGCCGCGCGTGAGCGGACGCGCGATTCGATCGACGAGATCATCGAGATGAAGGCGGTCGGAGTTACGCCGGACTATGTGAATCAGATGCGCTCGGCGGCTCCAAGTCTTCGGACGATCGCCGTGAACCGGTTCGCGGACCTGAAAGCCGTCGGGGTCACCCCGGACTTCGCGCGCGACCTCGCCGCGGCAGGCTTCCGCAACATCAGCGTCAGCGAGCTCCAGACCGCGCGGGCCGTCGGAATGACGGGCGACTATGCGCGCGGCCTGGCTGCCGCCGGCGTGCCGCCGAACCTCGGCGATTATATCCAGCTTCGCGCCGTCGGCGTTCCAGTTCGCTACGTGATCGAAGTGCACAAATCAGGTCGCACGCCGAGCGCCGACAAGATCGTCCAGATGTACGCCGTGGGCGTCGATCCCGGAGACCTGCGGGTCATGCCGCTTCCGCCGGCACCGCCCGCTCCGCCTCGCACCCGCGTGAAGATCAAGGCTCCGAAGGTCGACGTGAACGTCGATACCAGTGGAGATCCCGACGGCGGCTGACGCCAGCCCGACTGACCGACTGATCAACTGAATTGCCGAATCGAAACGCCTGGCCCGGGGCGAACGGGTGAACTTTGCCCGATGAATTGAAAAAGGGAGACCACAGATGAACCGCTTTTTCGCTTTTCTTTTCGCTTTGCTTCTCACGTCGATATCGGTCGCGTCGGCCTGCACGGCGGCGCCCGCCGAATGGGTTCAGTTCAAGCTTGAGCCGGCGCACCGAGGAGGTGGCGCCATCGAGGCCAGCTT
The DNA here is from genome assembly GCA_036392595.1 of Sphingomicrobium sp. Taxonomy (GTDB): domain Bacteria; phylum Pseudomonadota; class Alphaproteobacteria; order Sphingomonadales; family Sphingomonadaceae; genus Sphingomicrobium. Next base: position 1,688 of record DASVXR010000206.1, on the reverse strand, counting down.
TCGCGACGACAGCCGCGCCAATCACGAGAACAACTGGTCAACTTCCTTCGGCCCCTCTGAACTCGTCGGTCTCGATGTCGCTGGGTTTCGTTCTGTCGGCACCCGACCCCTGCGCTTTGCCGTAGTGCGCGAGGCCGGTCGGCTCGACTGTGCCGGCCAGGGCGGGAACAGCTACGCGACGGGGAACTGCCGCCTCACGCTGAACCCGGGCTTTGCGCAGCTCCTGCAAAGCCGGGGGATCGCGAGTCCAACGCAGGACGAGTCCTGGGCGCTCATGGCGCTGGACGTGCGCAGCTCACTCATCAATGCCATCGCGACCGCTCGCTATCCGACTCCCACGATCAGCCAGCTGATCGAGCTCACCGCCGTGGGCGTGAATGGCGATTATATCGCTGGCTTGGCGCGCGCCGGTTACCGTCCTGAGTCGCTTCATTCCCTGGTCGAGTTCCGCGCCGTCGGCGTCACGCCCGAATGGATCGGCGGCTTCACCCGCATCGGCTATGCGAACATCCCCATCGACGAGCTCGTACAGTTGAAGGCGCTCAACATCTCGGGCGATTACGTCGCCGGCTTCCAACGCCTTGGTTACAGGGGCATCCGCGCCGACGAGCTGGTTCAGCTGAAGGCGCTCAATATCACTCCTGAATATGTCGCCGGCTTCGAGCGGCTTGGATATCACCACCTCCCCGTGGACAAGCTCGTGCAGCTGAAGTCGCTCGACATCACTCCGGAATTCGTGCGGTCATCGGGCGTCCAGCCCGGTTCGAACGTTCCGGTGGACGATCTGGTGCAGATGAAAATTTTCGGACGGAGGCGCTAGGGACGCGAGCCATCGCCGACTCGCCACGGCGTACCGCTCTGGCTATCCACACCATCTGAATGGCCGACCAGGGACAAAAAGCGGACCTTCTTTGGACGAGCGAGATCAGGCTCGACCTGCTGGGCCCGGTCCGCCTGTGCAATTCCGCAGGAGACGACCTCACTCCTAAGTCCCGCAAGACCAAGGCGCTTCTCGCCGTCGCGGCGCTCTCCAAGGGCCCCGTCCCGCGAAGTCGCCTCACCGACCTGCTCTGGGGCGACCGCGGCGAAGAGCAGGCGAAGGCGAGCCTTAGACAGGCGGTTTATGAGCTGCGTTCGCTTTCGGGCAGCGGCTACCTGGTCGCCGATCGCAATTCGGTTGGGTTGGGCCCGAAGAAACTGCCCACCGACTACGCGCAAATCCAGCGCTTGATCGAAGCAGGAGACGCAGACGGCCTCGCGGGCGCGCTAGAGAATGCGGACTGCCCTCCCCTCGCCGACCTCGACGATATCACTCCCGAGCTGGACGACTGGCTGCGGGACGAGCGCGCTCGGCTTTGTGGAGCCATTGCGGCAGGAGCCGCGCGCGTCGCCGACCAGGCGTTGACCGCGGGTGCATGTACGACGGCGCGCAAGATAGCCGACGAGCTCGAGCGGCTAGACCGTTTCGACGAGCGAGCTGCCCAGCTCGGCATTCGCGCGGACCTTGCCCTTGGCGACCGGGCGGCGGCGACGCGCCGTCATGCCCGCCTCTCCGAGCGCTTCGAAAAGGAGCTTGGTCTTGCTCCGTCGGATGAGACCGAGGCCTTGCTGAAAGCGGCCAAATCGACGGCTGTGCAAACTCCTCCCACCGCCGCGACCCCAAGCACAGCCGCCGCCTCCAAATGGCC
>DASVXR010000205.1:0-1505 GCA_036392595.1 Sphingomicrobium sp. | reverse complement strand
GCCCCAGATGGTCGCGCAGCTGAGCGCGAAGCCGCTCGCCCACAGCATCTGGCGGACCATCAGCATGCGGACATATTCGTCCTGCTCCTCGACGAGGTAGCGTCCCATCGCTGCGAAGATGCCGATGATCGGCAGGGCCGGGAGGACCGCGACCAGATACTTGAGCGCGCCCGGAACGAGCTGGTGCTTGAAGCCGTACACCGCCGCGATCAGAAACACCGCGTAGGCGAGGCTCAGCCAGATCACGCGGATGTTGTAGCGTTTCCACGCAGAAGTACGAGCGACCATGTCGAGCGTCCCTTTCTGCAGGTCAAGGACGCTTTACGCATTGCGCGCCCGCTTGTCAAGGACGCTTTACCAAATGCCAGGAACCAGCCGCCAGCGGACCTTCCGTCGGTACTCGGCATAACCCTCGAGATCGCGGACGAGCACGCGTTCCTCGTCGAGCAGGCGCCAGACGAGCGCGGGCAGCAGGACCACGAAAACGAGCAGGCCCCACCAGGAGGCGAGCGCCACCGGGATTGCGAGAATCATGAAGAGCGCGGCGCCGTACATTGGATGGCGGACAATCGCGTATGGACCGGTCGAAATCACTGTCTGCCCCGAATCGACCTTGATTGTCGCAGCGGCATAGGTGTTCGCTCGGAACACGAACCAAATTCCGAGCCAGCCCGCGAGATGCACGAGGTCAGCGAAAAACGAAATCACCGGAGGAACCTCGGACCACCCGTGACGGCGGTCGAGACCAGGAACGACCAGCCCCGCGACGAAGCCGAGCGAGGTCAGGGTCATGATCACCTTCTGGCTGCGTTCGCCCTCGGCGAAAGGGCCGCCGCGCATTCGCCGCTGGAGCAGCTCGGGGTCGTGGCGCACGAGCCAGAGGGAGAGGGCCAGCGACGCGAGAAAATAGCAGGCGAGGAAGACCCAGGCCTGCCAGTAATCCAGCGTTCCGGCCGCGCTGAAGATGATCGCCGCGAAGACGCATATGAGCGCGGTCAGCTGGAGAAGCAGTTTGGACATCATCCTGGGGTCCCCTTTCGGCGGGCCGCTTGAAGCCCCTGCTGCCCTAAACTAGGTGCCAACCGGAAATGACCAAGATGTTCAAGATCGCGCTTCCCGACGGGTCGGTGAAGGAGATGCCCGAGGGCTCGACCCCGGCGGACGTCGCCGCCGCCATTGGCCCCGGCCTCGCCAAGGCCGCGCTTGCCGCCAAGGTGGACGGCGAGGTGCGCGACATCATGCGCCCGTTTGAGGGCGACGCGAGCCTCGCGCTGATCACCTCGCGCGACGAGAAGGATGCGCTGGAGCTCGTCCGGCACGACTTCGCGCACATCCTCGCCGAGGCGGTGCAGAACCGCTTTCCTGGAACGCAGATCACCTTCGGCCCGGCGACCGAGGACGGCTTCTATTACGATTTCGCGCCGACCGCGGAGCACGGGCCTTTCACGGAGGAGGACCTGCCGGGGATAGAGGAGGAGATGCGGCGCATCATCGCCGCGGACAAG
>DASVXR010000204.1:0-6103 GCA_036392595.1 Sphingomicrobium sp. | reverse complement strand
TCGGGCAGGACGGAAGCTACAGCGCCGAGGCGATCGTCGCCCGCGCCAACGCCGAGCTCGCCAACAGCTTCGGCAACCTAGCGCAGCGGACATTGTCGATGATTTTCAAGAATTTGGACGGCGTTCTTCCTGCTCCGGGCGAGACTGAAGTGGACCGTGAGTTGTTGTCGATGGTCGAACAAGTAACGAAAACGGAAGTGCCGGAAGCGTTCGAGCGCTTCGCCTTCTCCGTCGGAATCGAGGCCTGGCTGCGCGCGGTGTTCGCCTGCAATGCCTATGTGGACACGCAAGCGCCATGGGCGCTTCGCAAGACCGACCCCGAGCGCATGGCGGCCGTCTTGGGTACGCTCGTCGTCGCCGTGCGCGAGCTGGCGAGGGCAATCGCGCCGATCATCCCGATGTCCGCGGACAAGCTGCTGACGCTGATCGACGCCGGCGAGGGCGGGGCGCCGATTCCGCAGCCGGTGCCGCTCTTTCCGAGGCTCGAGCTTCCGGAGGACGAGGAGGCCGTCGCGTGAGGCTGATCGACAGCCATTGCCACCTGAATTACGAGGGCCTCGCGGAGCGCCAGGACGAAGTGCTTGCAAATGCGAGGCGGCGCGGCGTTTCGGGCTTCCTCAACATCTCCACGCGCAAGCGCGAGTGGAATGACGTCATAGCGGTAGCCGAGCGCCACGATGACGTCTGGGCGAGTGTCGGGGTCCACCCCCACGAGGCCGACGCGCATCCGGACCTCGGCGCGGCGGCGCTTGTGGAGGGCACGAAGCACCCTCGAGTGATCGCGATTGGCGAGTGCGGCCTCGATTATTATTACGACAAGTCGGATCGCCTCGCGCAGCGCGAGCGCTTCCAGGCGCACATCGAGGCGGCGCGCGGGACCGGTCTGCCGCTCATCGTCCACACGCGTGACGCCGAGGAAGATACGGCCGAAATCCTCGCCAAGGGCGTCAGGAAAGGGGGCGTGACCGGCGTCCTCCACTGCTTCACCGGTTCCGCGGAGCTGGCGAGGAAGGCGCTCGACCTCGGCTTCTTCATCTCGTTGTCGGGGATCGTGACCTTCAAGAGCGCCCGCGACTTGCAGCAAACGGCGAAATGGCTGCCCGCCGACCGCATCCTGGTCGAGACGGATTCGCCCTTCCTCGCACCCGTTCCGCACCGCGGCCACACCTGCGAGCCCGCCTTCGTCGCCGACACGGCGAGCTTTGTAGCTGAATTGAGGGGAGAGGACCCGGATCAGCTCGGTGAGACCACCACGGCCAATTTCTTCAAGCTCTTTCCGAAGGCGGCGTGAAGGTCCGGATCCTGGGATGCGGGACGTCAACCGGCGTCCCGAAGATCGGCAACCAATGGGGCCAATGCGATCCGAACGAGCCGCGGAACGCCCGGCTACGCTCCTCGATCATGGTCGAAAGCGGCGGCAAGCGCGTGCTGATCGACTGCGGGCCCGACCTTCGCCAGCAATTGCTGGAAGCCGACGTGGAGCGGCTCGACGCCGTGATCGTCACTCACGACCATGGGGACCATGTCCATGGCATCGACGAGCTTCGGCCCGTGTCGCAGGCGATCGAAGGGCCGGTCCCGCTGCTCGGCCGCGCCGAGACGCTGACTCGCCTGGAGCGCCGCTTCGATTACGCCTTCGCCCAGAGCGAATTCTACCGGCCGATCGTCGAGCGTCGCGAAATCGACGGAGAATGGCAGTTCGGTGAAGCCAGACTGCGCTTCGTCGATCAGCCGCACGGAAGCGGAACGTCGCTGGGGGTCCGCTTCGACGAGGGTAGCCGCTCCGTCGCTTATGCCATCGATTTCCACGACTTAACCGACGAAATGGCCGAGCTTTATCAGGGTGCCGACGTGTGGGTCGCCGATTGCCTGACGCGCCAGCCGCATCCGACGCATGCCCATCTCGACGCCGTGCTCGGATGGGCTCGTGACCTCGGCGTCGGACGGCTTTATCTCACGCATATGGGGAACGGTCTCGACTATCGGACCTTGGTCGCCGAGCTGCCCGACTGGGCGGCGCCTGCCCATGATGGGCTCGAGATCGACCTATGACCAACGACACCATGCTGGGCGGGCTTTACCTGCTCATGGCGATCATGCTGATCCTGGGCACTCTGATCACGCGGCGTGAGCCGATCGCGAGGCTGGCGACGACGCTGCTCGCCTGGATCGCGATCTTCGCCGCCGGCTTCGTCCTGTTCACCTTCCGCGACAATTTCGGCTGGGTGGCTCAGCGGTTGAAGGCCGAGGCGGTCGGCACTCCGGTCCAGCAGGGACGCGAGACTCGCATTCCGATGGCGCTCGACGGTCATTTCTGGGTCGATGCCACGGTCAATGGCAGGCCGACCAAGTTCCTGGTCGACAGCGGTGCGACGATGACGACGATCGACCGCGAGACGGCCCGGAGGGCGGGAATATCCGTTTCGCCGCGCGCCGATCAGTTCGTCCGCACCGGCAACGGCATCATCCGCGTGTCGAGCGGCACGGCGGCCGAGCTCCAGGTCGGCGGAATCACCCGCCATGACGTGGGGCTGCAAATTGCCGACAACGACGATCTCAACGTGCTTGGAATGAATTTCCTGTCGTCCTTGAGCCGCTGGGGAGTGGAGGGACGATGGCTGGTTCTTGTCCCCTGACCTATGTGGCACTTTACATAATGCATATTATCATACTTCAGAATTATATCAGGAAAGAGGGCCCCTCAACCCCGTCCGAGGCTTCTCATGCCGCTTGAGCGCCTGGTCCAGATCATGCGCCGCCTGCGCGATCCGAGCACCGGCTGCGAGTGGGACAGCGTGCAGACCTTCGAGACCATCGCCCCCTATACGATCGAGGAAGCCTATGAGGTCGCCGACGCGATTGCTCGCAACGACATGGACGCGCTCGCGGACGAGCTCGGCGACCTTCAGCTACAGGTCGTCTTCCACGCGCAAATGGCCGAGGACGCCGGCCACTTCACCATCGAGGACGTCCTCGAGCGGATTTGCGACAAGATGGAGCGCCGGCACCCGCACATCTTCGGCGATGCCGAGCATGGCGGCCATCATCTCTGGGAAGAAATCAAGGCCGCAGAGCGGAAACAACAGAGCGATAACAGTGCTTTGGCTGGTGTTGCGCTCGCACTTCCAGCATTGGAGCGCGCCGCCAAGCTCCAGCGGCGTGCAGCTCGCACCGGCTTCGAATGGCCCGACAGGTCCGGTCCACGCGCCAAGATCGACGAAGAGCTGGCCGAGCTTGATGCCGAGACCGATCATCACCGTATGCTCGATGAGCTCGGAGATCTGCTCTTCTCTGTCGTGAACTTGGCACGCTTTCTCAACATCGAGCCGGAAGCCGCTCTAAGAGAAGCGAATCGCAAGTTCGAGCAAAGGTTCCGCGCCATCGAGAAGACACCCGGCTTCACGGATATGTCGCTCGAGGAGAAAGAAGAGCTCTGGGTGGCCGCGAAAAAGGCTCAGGCGGACTCCATCGCCTGAAAGCGCGCCCAATTGTCGGGCGATAGCCTCACCGACAGCCTCACCTCGTCATGATCGACGCTCTGGTCGAGCACCTCGCCCCTCGCATGCAGCCAGGCGATCCTGCCGCCGTCGCTCGCGGCAATGCGAATTTCATGCACCTGCTCGCCGCTGCGAAGCTTCTCGGACATGCAGTCGCGCAGGGCGTCGACACTTTCGCCGGTGAGCGCCGAAACGGGCACGACGTCCTCGCGGCGCCTGGCTTCCTCAAGCAGGCGCTCCCTCTCTTCGGCTGAGAGCAGGTCGAGCTTGTTCCAGGCCTCAATCCGCCGCGGAGCGCCCTCTTCCGCCAGACCCAGTGACGTCAAGACGTCTTCGACATCCTCGCGCTGCGCCTCCCGATCCGGATGGGCCATGTTGCGGACGTGGACCAGCAGGTCGGCCGAGCGGACCTCTTCCAGCGTCGCCCGAAAGGCAGCGATCAGCTCCGTGGGCAGGTCCGACACGAAGCCGACCGTGTCCGAGAGGATCACCTTGTCGAACCCGGGCAGCCGGATGTCCCGCATGGTCGGGTCGAGCGTCGCGAACAAGAGATTCTCGGCGAACACTTCTTCACCGGTCAAGCGGTTGAAAAGGGTCGACTTTCCCGCGTTCGTATAGCCAACGAGCGCGATCACCGGCCAAGGCGCGCGCTGCCGACGGTCACGGTGCAATGAACGCGTCCTCTTCACCTGCTCCAGCTCGCGGCGGATCCGCGCCATCCGCTCGCGGATCAAGCGGCGGTCGGCCTCGATCTGCGTTTCGCCGGGACCGCCGAGGAAGCCGAAGCCGCCCCGCTGGCGCTCGAGGTGGGTCCAGCTCCGTACGAGCCGGCCCGCCTGATATTCGAGATGCGCGAGCTCCACCTGCAGCTGACCTTCGGCCGTGGCCGCGCGCTCGCCGAAGATCTCGAGGATCAGGCCGGTGCGGTCGATCACCTTGGCGCCCACCTCGTCCTCGAGATTCTTCTGCTGGATTGGAGTCAAAGCGGCATCGACGATAAGCAGTCCGGCGCCCTGCTCCTTCGCGAGCTCAGCCACCTCGTCCACCTGGCCTTTGCCGAGCAGAGTCGCAGGCCTCACAGCCCGAACCCTGAACGCCCGCTCGGCGGCGACGACTATCCCGATCGCCTGGGCAAGCCCTTCCGCCTCCTCCACACGGGCCTCGACAGAGCGTCGCGAGGGATCGCGCGGCATCTGCGGGACGGCGATGATCGCTCGTTCACCTCGGGCGACGTCGGGAACGGCAGGATGATCGAAATTATTCAGCTTCGCCCTCCGCCTCGCCCTGCTCCTGCTCCAGCTTCAGCGGGTGCTGCGGCTGCAGGGTCGAAATGGCGTGCTTGTAAACCAGCTGCACTTGCCCGCCGCGTTCCAGCAGGAGCGAGAATTGGTCGAAGGCGGCGACGCACCCCTGAAGCATGACGCCGTTCACGAGGAAAAGCGTCATCCGCTCCTGCTCGCGCGACGCGGCGGCGAGAAACAGGTCCTGGAGGGCTGCCTTCACGCCGTCTGTCGGGGCGCTGCCCGCCACGAAGTCCGGTGGCGGCTCCGCCGGCATGATCGTCGAGATGGAATGTTTGTAGACCAGCTGCGAAGTTCCTTCGCGCCTCAGGAGCAGCGAAAAAGCGTCGAACCAGGTGATTGAACCCTGGAGCTTGACGCCTTTGACGAGGAAGATGGTGACCGGCAGCTTCGAGCGCCGGATGCTGTTGAGGAAATGGTCCTGCAGGCTCAGGGTTCGAGCGGACATGGGGTGGGACCTCCCACTTTACTCTTCCCCCTCCCTCTTATCTCCAATGCCAAGCGCCTTGAGTTTCCGATGGAGCGCCGAACGCTCCATGCCGATGAACGATGCTGTTCGCGAGATGTTGCCTGAAAAGCGCCGTATCTGGATCTTCAGATATTCGCGCTCGAACGATTCCCGAGCCTCGCGAAGCGGACTTCCCATGATGGCCATGGCCGTGCTGGAGCCGCCGATCGCTCCCTGGTTGTCGAGAATCTCCGGCGGAAGCAGGTCCACCTCGATGCACGAGACCCGGTCGCCCGGGGCAAGGATGATCGTCCGCTCGATGATATTGCGGAGCTGGCGGACGTTGCCCGGCCAGTCGTGCGCCTGGAGAGCCGCCAGCGCCTCGTCCGAGATGGAGGGAGCCGGCATCCGCCGCTCGGCCGCGAATCGGGCCAGATAGTGATCCACGAGCTCCGGGATGTCCTCGCGGCGCTCGCGCAGCGGCGGAAGACGAACCGGCACGACGTTGAGGCGGTAAAACAGGTCCTCGCGGAACCGCCCGGCGGCGATTTCGTCCTGCAGGTTGCGCGAAGTCGCCGAGAGTACGCGCACGTCCACCTTGACCGGCCTCTGCCCGCCGACGCGGTGATAGCTCTGGTCGGTGAGCACGCGCAGGATCTTGCCCTGCGTGGTCAAGGGCATGTCGGCGATCTCGTCGAGGAACAGGGTCCCGCCGTGGGCATGCTCGAGAAGGCCCGGACGGACGATGCCTTCGGCTTCGCTCCCGAACAGCTCCTCCTCGACGCGCTCAGGGCTCATCATCGCCGCCGAAAGTACGATGAAGGGCGCCGCCGCGCGCGGGCTCCATTGGTGGATCA
>DASVXR010000203.1:0-9762 GCA_036392595.1 Sphingomicrobium sp. | reverse complement strand
AAGGCCGACCTCGTCGACGTCACCCAGATCCTGAACGTCGCGGCAGGGACCAATGTCATCGCCGGCGGGTTCCTGAGGGTGACGACCTCCGGCCTGGTCCAGGTGGACGTTGACGGAGGCGGCGACCACTGGACCACGCTGAGCACCATCAACGGCACGGCCGCGGTCGCGGTCCGCTATTTGTCGAACGGGGCGGCGACCACGGTGTCGGTTTCGCGAGTCTCCGATGCCTCGGCACTGACTGCGGCTCAGACCGACAATCACGCGCTGGAGCTGGTCGGCGTGCATCACGACCACGGCGCGATCGACCTCATCTGACCGGCAGGTGACGCGCGCCCAAGGCTGCGCTAGAGGCGCACGCTCTCCAGCATAAGTGAGCGAAATTGAGCCTTTACGCCCAATATGCCGCGCTCCTCCACGGAGTGCTCGACGATCTCGTTGCCGACGGCACGCTGCCGGCGGAGCTCGAGCGGCGCAATGTCACCGTCGAGCCCCCACGGGATGCCTCTCACGGCGACCTTGCGACCAATGCTGCGATGGTGCTTGCGAAAGGGGCCGGCACGAACCCGCGCGCGCTCGCCGAAGCGATCAGGCCGAAGCTCGAGGCCTTGCCGCCCGTGACCTCCGTCGAGATCGCAGGCCCCGGGTTCATCAACCTGCGGCTGAACGCGGAGGCCTGGCGAGACGAGCTGCGCACCATCCTTCGCGAGGGTGAGGAATACGGCCTCTCTAATGTGGGAGCGAACGAGAGGGTCAACGTTGAGTATGTCTCGGCGAACCCGACCGGGCCGCTGCACATGGGGCACTGCCGCGGCGCCGTCGTCGGCGACAGCCTCGCGCGCCTGCTCGAAGCCGCCGGCTTCCGGGTCACGAAGGAATATTATGTCAACGACGCGGGCGCGCAGGTGGACACGCTCGCCCGCTCGCTGCACCTGCGCTACCGGGAGAAGCTCGGCGAGGACATCGGGCAAATTCCCGAGGGCTTGTATCCGGGTGATTATCTGCAGCCCGTCGGCGCCATCATGGCGGCCGAATATGGCGACCGCTACGTTTCGGCGGCGGAGGCCGAATGGCTTCCGATCTTTCGCGAGGCGGCAATCAAGGCGATGCTCGACCTCATCCGCCACGACCTCGGGCTGCTCGACATCCACCATGATAAATTCTCCTCCGAGGCCGAGCTGCAGCGGACCGGCGCCGTCGAACGCGCCATGGAGGTGCTGCGCGAGAAGGGTCTCGTCTACGAAGGCGTCCTCGAACGCCCCAAGAGCCTAGACCCGCATGACGAGTGGGAGCCTGTCGAGCTGACGCTGTTCCGCTCGACCCAATTCGGCGACGACCAGGACCGGCCGATGAAGAAGTCGGACGGCAGCTGGACCTATTTCGGCTCCGACGCCGCCTATCACTGGCAGAAGGCGCAGGACGCCGACCATCTCGTCAACATCTGGGGCGCGGATCATGCCGGCACGGTGAAGCGGGTGCAGTCGGCGGTGCGGGCCCTGACTGACGGCCGCGTCGATCTGGATGTCAAGCTGGTGCAGATGGTCCGGCTGTTCCGCGCCGGCGAGCCGGTGAAGATGTCGAAGCGCGCGGGCGACTTCGTGACTCTCGCCGACGTGGTCGGCGAGGTCGGCAAGGACGTGGTCCGCTTCATGATGCTGACGAAGCGCTCGGACACTCCGCTCGATTTCGATTTCGCCAAGGTGGTCGAGGCGTCGAAGGACAATCCGGTCTTCTACGTTCAATATGCCCACGCCCGGATCAGCTCGCTGAAGCGCAAGGCCGCAGACGCAGGGGTCGATCTTGCAGCCGGTGCGGACCTGTCGCTGCTCGACGATGAGGAGCTGGCGCTGGTGAAGCGCGCGGCCCAATATCCGCGGGTGCTCGAAAGCGCGGCCCTGACCCACGAGCCGCACCGGATAGCCTTCTACCTCTACGATCTCGCGGCCGAGTTCCACGCGCTGTGGAACCGGGGCAACGATGACCCGTCGCGGCGCTTCCTCATTGAAAACAATCCACAACTTTCTCACGCGCGACTGGAACTCGCCCTCGGAATCGCGCAGATCATCAGGAGCGGCCTGGCGCTGATGGGGGTCGCCGCGGCCGAGGAGATGCGCTGACGATGACCGACGCCCAGGCGGCAGTCGCGATGGACCGGCTGCCGTGGCTGACGGACGAACCACGACGGACGCCGTCGCGGGCCAGGAAGGGCGGCCGCGGGCTGCCCGGCGCTGCGGTCGCCGCTCTCCTTGCTGTGGCCGGCGCTTCCTATTGGCTTGGAACACGCGAGACGCAGCAGCCGGTCGAATCTTCGCTCCCGGCGAGGCCACAAGCGACGGTCAAGCTGCCCGAGCCCAGCGAGACGGTTGAGCCGCAGGCGCCGATCGTCGACGCTCCGGAAGCCGTCCCGGCTATCCCTGCGCCTCAGAGATTCGAAACGCCGATCCGCCGCACGAGGCCAACCACCGTAGTCAGGCCGCGAACGCTGTCGCCGATGGACATCGGCAATAGCGAGCTGGCCAATACCGTTGCCGAACAGGAAGGGACTCCGGCCAAGTCCGAATCGGCCACGAACGAGGCTTCCAAGCCAGCGGCGAGCGAGCCCGCGAAGCCTGCGACCATTGCCGCCCCCGCACCGGCAAAGACCGCCGCTCCGCAGCCGCTTCGGCTCTGGCCCGCGCAGGAATCGAAGGGAGCGGACGGAAGGCTCGTGCGCATCGGCGCATTCGGCAGCCGCGAGCAGGCAAAGCTCGGCTGGCGGCGCATGCAGAAGGCTTATCCCGCCGTCGCGCGGCTGCCGGCGACCGTCGTCAGCGACCGAAATTCGCGCGGCAAGACTTTCTACCGCTTCCAGATCGGCACGACCTCCCAGGCCCATTCCGAGGTGCTGTGCCAGCGGATGGAAAAATTGCTGCGCTTCAGCTGCGCTGTTGTCGGATTGCCGTGGAAAGCTAAAGTCGAGCGGTGACCGACCAGCGTACCGAGTATGACGAGCAATTGCCCTGGCTTCAGGCGGTAGAGGACGAAGACGAGCCAAAGGGCATATCCGCGCGCAAGATGCTCGCGGCGCTCCTTGTCGTCCTGCTCGCCGCGGCTCTCATCGGCGCAACCTTCTTCTGGCTCGGCCGCCGCGATGTCGAGGTGAACGGGCCGCCCGAGCTGATCAAGGCCGAGCCCGGCCCCTACAAGATCAAGCCCCCGAACCCGGGCGGGCTGGACATCGCGGGCGAGAGCCAGACGGCGTTCGAGACGAGCGCGGGCGAGGACAAGGATGCGCGCCTCAACGTCAACGCGCTGTCGCAGGAGCAGGCCTTAAAAGCCAAGCAGGCGCAGGAGCCTGCCCCGAAGACTGTCCCGCCGAACGAGGTCAAGAAACCGGTGCCACCGGAACCCAAGGCGACCGGAGCTCCAGGAAGCGTGATCCAGATCGGCGCCTTCGCCAACCAGGCGCAGGCGGAGCGGGCATGGGCGGCGCTGTCGGCCAGGTTCCCCAAGATCGCCGCGATGAACAAGCTGATCGTGCCCTTCCCCGGCGGAATCCGCCTGCGCGCCGCAGCTGCGTCGCCGGCGGACGCGAAACAGGCCTGCCAGATGCTCAAGGCCGCTGGCGAGAATTGCTTCGTGGCGCAGTAATGGAGGCGGCGATCTACGGGCTCGAGGGACTCGAGCTGACGAGTGACGAGCGATCCTTCTTCATCGACGCCGAGCCGGCGGGCTTCATCCTCTTCCGGCGCAATTGCGAGAGCCGCGAGCAGGTGCTTCGGCTGACGGACTCGCTGCGTGAGCTGTCAGGGCGGCCCGACTTACCCATCCTCATCGACCAGGAAGGCGGACGGGTGGCGCGGATGCGGCCTCCGGAGTGGCCGGCTTTTCCGGCGGCCGAACGGTTCGCGCTGCTCTGGGACACTGCTCCGTCCTCGGCCATCGAGGCTGCACGGTCGAACGCCCGCGCTATTGCGCTGACGCTCCGCGCCTGCGGGATCAACGTCAACGCTCTTCCGCTGCTCGACGTCCGGCAGGAGGGCGCGAGCGACATCATCGGCGACCGCGCGCTGGGAACGGAGCCGATGCAGGTGGCGGCGCTGGGCCGGGCCGTGCTCGACGGCATGGCCTCCGCAGGTGTCGTCGGGATTATCAAGCATATGCCGGGTCACGGCCGGGCGCTGGTCGACAGCCACAAGGAATTGCCGGTGGTCACTGCGAGCGCCGAGGCGCTGGAGACCGACCTCGAGCCGTTCGAGCGGCTTTCGTCGGCGCCGATGGGGATGACTGCGCACGTCGTTTACGAGGCCTGGGACCCGGAGCGCCCCGCGAGCCTTTCGCCAATCGTCATCCGCGACATCATCCGCGGCCGGATCGGGTTCGATGGCTGGCTGATGAGCGACGACCTCGGGATGGAGGCGCTTCACGGCGACTTCGGCAGCCGCGCGGCGGGCGTTGTTTCCGCCGGCTGCGATGTCGCGCTCCACTGCTCGGGCAATATGCAGGAGATGGTCGCCGTGGCGAAGGCCGTCCCCGCAATGAGCGCGGAAGGCGAGGCGCGGCTGGCGCGGGCCATGGCGACGACGATGATGGACGACGACGGCCCCGATTTCGCCGAAGTCGTCGCGAAGCGCGACTCGCTGCTCGCGCTCGCCTAGTTATCCACAATAGTCTGTGGCCTCAGCTTCGCATGAGCACCACTAATGGGTATCCTCCCGCCGTGGAGGAGGATTTCGAAGAACGGCCGATCCGTCAGTCGGACGAGCTCAACCTGAGCCTGGACGGCTGGGAGGGGCCGCTCGACCTGCTGTTGAGCCTCGCCCGGGCGCAGAAGGTCGATCTCGCGCAAATCTCGATCCTCCAGCTGGTCGAACAATATCTCACCTATCTCGCCGAGGCGCGGGCGCTGAAGCTGGAGATCGCGGCCGACTATCTCGTGATGGCGGCCTGGCTGGCTTATCTCAAATCCTGCCTGCTTCTGCCCAAGGATCCCGAGGCCGATCCCAGCCCCGAGGAGATTGCGCTCAGGCTTCAGATGCGGCTGCAGCGGCTGGACGCGATGCGCGAAGCGGGTGCCCGGCTGCTCGGTCGCGACCGTATCGGGCGCGACGTCTTCCTGCGCGGGGCTCCGGAAGGTCTGCGCCTTGTCCGCAAGGCGATGTGGCAGGTGCGCGATTTCGACCTGTTCGCCGCGTACGGCACCGTTCGCGCCCGAACCGCGCCGGCGATGCATGTCGTCCACGTGCGCTCGGTGATGACGCTCGAAGAGGCGCTGGAGCGCGTCGGCCGGATGATCGGAATGGCGCTCGACTGGACCTTCCTCGAACATTTCCTTCCGCCGACCCAGGATCCGCAGTTCCGGCGGTCGGCGCTCGCGTCGAGCTTCCTCGCGATGCTTGAGCTCGCGCGCCGTGGGCGGCTCGACTTCGCGCAGGACGAAGCGTTCGCGCCGATCAAGCTGAAGGCCGCCTGATGGACGAGTTCCTGAGAGCGGTCGAAGCGACCTTGTTCGCCTCCGCGACCCCCCTCACCGTCGAGGAAATTGCCGAGCATGTCGGCGAGGGCGAGATCGAGATCGCTCTTGGACAGCTGGCAGCGGATTATGAGGGCCGTGGCATCGAGCTGGTAGAGCGCGGCGGCCGCTGGCATTTTCAGACCGCTCCGGACCTCGCGCACCTCCTCCGCCGAACGCGTGAGGAACCGCGGCGCCTGTCGCGAGCGGCGACCGAGACGCTGGCGATCATCGCTTATCACGAGCCCGTGAGCCGGGCGGAGATCGAGGCCATCCGCGGCGTGCAGATCTCGAAAGGCACTCTCGACGTGCTGATGGACGCCGGCTGGGTCCGTCCCGCCGGGCGGCGCGAGGGACCGGGCCGGCCCCTGCTCTATGCGACGACGCAGGAGTTCCTGACCCACTTCGGGCTTGGATCGCGGCGCGATCTTCCCGGAATCGACGACCTCAAGGCCGCGGGCCTCCTCGACCCGCTCGACGAGGCGGTCTTTCAGCTTCAGCTGGACGAAGACGAGCCCGGCTCCCAGCTTCAACTGGAAAGCGAGGAAGAGGCGGACTAAGTACGCTCCTCAAAGGAGTTTCCCATGGGTGGTCTCAGCATTTGGCATCTAATGATCCTCGCGGTCCTGCTGCTGCTGTTGTTCGGCGGCAACCGCTTCTCCGCGATGATGGGCGACGTCGCCCGAGGCCTCAAGAGCTTCAAGGAGGGAATGGCCGACGAGGAGGACGAGAAGCGCAAGCGCTACGAGGAGCAGCGCCGGGCCGAGCCGCCCCGCCTGCCCCGCGACCAGGAGCCGATCGACGTCACTCCCCGCCGCGAAGAGCCGGTCGCCCCTCCGCCTCGCGATGACGAGGCCCGCTAAGAGTTAAAGAGCCGGCATGTTCGGCGTCGATTCCTCCGAGCTCGCGGTCGTCGCGATCCTTGCGCTGATCTTCATCGGCCCGAAGGACTTGCCGAAGGTCATGCGCACCGTCGGCTACTGGGTCGGCCGAGTCCGCGGGATGGCGCGGCACTTCACCGCCGGAATCGAGAATATGGTCCGCGAGGCCGAGCTCGAGGAGATGGAGAAGAAGTGGCGCGAGGAGAATGAGCGCATCATGAGTCTCTATCCTCCCGACGCCCATTATCCGGAGCCCAAGCCGCCGCAAGCCGGCCAGCCCGACGAGATGCCGCCGATCGCCCAGAATCCGGAAACCGGAAGCGGCGGCGAGGAGCTTCCACCCGAGAAGCGGCCCCTGCCGTGAAGGATATCGACGAGACCAAGCAGCCCCTGCTTGAGCATCTCATCGAGCTGAGGCGGCGGCTGCTGTGGTGCCTGGTGACGCTCGCCGTCGCCTTCTTCATCTGCTTCCATTTCGCGCAGGACATTTTTGCCGTGCTCGTCCAGCCGCTGATCAAGGCAGGGCAGGGCAAGCTCATTTACACCGACGTTTTCGAGGCTTTCTTCACGCAGGTGAAAGTCGCGCTCTTCGCGGCGATCATGCTGAGCTTCCCGGTGCTCGCCATGCAGCTGTGGAAGTTCGTTGCTCCGGGCCTCTATGCGAAGGAAAAGAAGGCCTTCCTCCCCTTCCTGCTCGCGACCCCTGTCTTTTTCGGCGCGGGCGCCTCCTTCGCCTATTTCGTAGCCATGCCCTGGGCCCTGCACTTCCTGCTGAGCTACCAGGGCAATGTCGGCGGCATACAGCAGGAGGCGCTGCCCGGCGTCGGGAACTATCTGACCTTCGTTACCCGGTTCCTGTTCGGCTTCGGCGCCGCCTTCCTGCTGCCGATCCTGCTGATGATCCTAGAGCGGGCGGGAATCGTCACGCGCGAGCAGCTGGCCAAGTCGCGGCGCTACGCGGTGGTCGCGGCGGCGGCGGTCGCTGCGGTGCTCACTCCGCCCGACGTCGTCTCGATGCTGTTGCTGCTGATCCCGCTCTACAGCCTGTACGAGCTTGCCATCCTTGCGATCAGGATCACCCACTGGCGCGCTGCACGGCGTGCCGCCCGAGAGAAACCCGGCTCAGCTACTGCTGTTGCTGCTGCTGATCTTGGAGCCCGGACAGAAGAGGGCCCGGAAGCGCCACCGGGGGGGGGGAGGGTTGGCGGTTCCGGGCCCATTTAAGCGGATAGCGAGAGCGGGGGGGCAAAAGGTCACTATCCGAACTGCATAACGCCCCCTCTTCCGGAACAGTTCCGACGGGATGAAATATTTTTTGGCTACTGCCGTAACGATCCGCGGTTTCTAGGAAACTGGCGGAAACACCGGCAAATCAACGCTGTAGCGGCCGAGCTTGCGGTCGAGGGTCGAGCGCAGCTGCTGGGCGAGTCCGCCGACGATGCGCTCGAACTGGACTTTGGCCGGCTGGTCCGCCTGGTCCGGCACGAGAACCCGGCTGTTGATCGACAGGCGAGCGGTAAGCTCGCTGGTCCGCCGGAGCGAGATGTCGATCGGGTCCTCCGGGCAATTGAGCATGGCGAATTCGACGATTTCGGTGATGAGGAAGGCCACTGCCACGGCCACGTCCTGCGTCGTGTGCACCGCCTCCAGATCGAGATCGATTCTGATCGCGCGCGCTGTTTCGGGCGCCCCGGCACGGAGGTCGGCGGCGAGCTCGGACAGCAGCGGCCGGAGCGCGATCCCGCGATTCTCCTCCATCTCGGCGTAATGGTGGCGGTGGACGACCGACAGCGCGCCGACACGGCGGCTGATCCCCGCGTAGGCTGCCCGGGCATCGGCCGTCGCGGCGCTGCGTCCGTGGATGTTGAGCAGCGAGGCGACGACCTGGAGGTTGTTCTTCACTCGGTGGTGCACTTCCCGCACGAGGCGGCGCTGCCCCTCGAGCGCGCTGGTCATCTCTTTTTCGGACTCGTCGACCCTCGCGCCGGCCCGCGCGAAGGCGTCGCTCAATTCCTGGATCTCGGCCGAGGGACCCAGCTTTTGCGGAAGATCGAGCGGCCCGGTTCCCGGCTGATACTGGACAACCGCGCGCTGCAGGCGCTTCAAGGGGCGGATCAGCACCCGCGTCACCACCATCCAGGTGATGAGCGCCGCGGCGATCCACATGAGCACTGGCAAAAGCAGAAGCAGCCGGTCGACCGGCGCGATCCGCTCCGCCGGCGTTCCGACCCGAACGACGAGGGCGCCGTTGGCGATCGGCCAATTCGTATAGCTAAGCTCGTCCGTCGATCCGGGATCGTCTCCGATGATCGGCAATGTCCGATCACCATCCCGCAATGACAGCTGGCTGACTTCGCCGCCCGCCTCGATCGCCGCGTTCCTGAGTTCGCTTGTAACCAGGCTGGCGGTCGCCATGCCGTCGACGACTCCGACCCGGAGATCCAATTCGTTCGCGGCCGGGTCGATCCACAGGCGAATGTCGCCCGGAGCGACGAGCGGAGCATCGTTCTTGGGCACAAAGCCGCCCGAGCTGCAGAGCAGACGACCGTTCGCGTCCCGGAGCGCGAACCGGCGGGAGATTGCCGGAGCCGTGGCGAGCGCGCGGACCGTCTCGCCGCACGGATCGGAATTGCCGGCGCGGATCGCTCCGGCTGCGGCGATTCGAAGCGCCAGCGCATTTCGGGCAATCAGGCTTTCAATGCCTCGCGCGGCCGTTCGCGCCTGATCCTGCGAACGGGCTTCGAGCGAGTCGTTCGCCGCTCTGATCCCGCTTTCTCCGATCCAGACCAGTGCAAGGCCGATCGGCAGGATCGCGGCGGTGAGAATGAGGAACAGCTTTGCTGCGGTCGGGAGCCGCGCGTAGCGCTCCGCGGCACTCATCGACGGGCAGGCCCTTCCGGCAAGGACTCAGCTGAGCTTGCCGATAAGACTGAGGAAATCGTCGGGAACGGTCTCACGCAGGGTGTCGTCGTAGATTGATCGCAACGCCCGGCCAAGGTCGGACGAGCGCTGCTTGCGAGTCTTGCCGTTCGGAGCCGACGGCTTGCCGGAACGCGCATTATGCCCGGCATCCTCCGTCTTGCTTCGCTTCTTGGCACTCAATCTCTCGTCCCCCTCGCGCGGGTAAGCAGGCGCGCCTCAATACAAATCTGCTGGTGCAGCGCAACCGGTTGGAATCGTTATGGGCCGTCCCGATACACTTCGGGCCGGCCGCTCCATGCGCTCATGCTTGCAGCGTGCCCGGCCCACCCCACGAAACCAAATGGCTGGTCCTTTGTTCCGTAAGGCAATTCATCTCTGGGGGCGGCGCTCGGCTCGGGCGGGGCTGCGATCCTTCCAGGGTTGCAACAATTACGAGGCGCCGCCATTGACGCGGCAAATCGGGTTTTG
>DASVXR010000202.1:0-9060 GCA_036392595.1 Sphingomicrobium sp. | reverse complement strand
TGAAGAAGACGGCCGCGTCGCCTCTAGGGCCTTCCGTAAGTCCAGGGGGGAGCCATTCCGAGGGATCGTCCGCCATGTCCGGCCGCGCGATCCAGGAGTCGAGCTTCGAATAATCCGGGCCGCTGCCCGCTCTCGCAGCCTCGAAATGCCCCTTGGGCGTGGCCTGCCTGAGCAGGACGTTGCCGCCCCACTGGTAGATGGCGAAAGCTCCGGCGACGACGAGCAGCGTCATCACGAAGATCGCGATCAGGAAGCGGCGCGCGCACATTGGGCGGCGCCCTATTGGGGCGATGCTTCAGTCGCAAGCCGAGTCGCCGCGCCAGCTTGCATCGACAGGTCTGGACGGCCCAGCAAAATGTGGGTTAGCCTCACGAGGTCGGCGACGGGGGATGTAGTGCGTTTTTCAGCCTTCCTTGCGTGTGCGGCGGTGGCACCGCTGCTCATGGCGGCCAGCAAGCCGGTGCGGCTCCAGCCGTCAACTCCTTGGGTGCTCGATTATGCCGAGAACAGCTGTCGGCTGATCCGGTCGTTCGGCCTAGGCGATACAAAAACCGTGCTCGGTCTCGAAAGCGAATCCCCCGACGAAGTGGACATGCTCGCCGTGGGCAAACCGCTAGAAACCAGTCTGCTATTAGTCCCTGCCCGGCTTCTCCCCGTCCAGCAGAAGCCGATCAAGGGCAGCAGCTTGCAGAGTGCTGATAAGGGTGAGCCGGCGGTTCTATGGTCGCGAGTGACGCTATTGCCCGATGATCTTGCAGAGAAACTGGAAAAGAGGGCCGAGGAGCGCAGAGCGAAACCAGGCGTCCGACCGCCGCCCCTCGACCTTGCCGAAGAAGCACAGATCAGGGCCAAACATCAGGAGTTTGCTTCCAGCGCGACCGAACTTGAGATTATGCCACGCGTCAATCGGCCCGTCGTCCTCGAGACCGGGTCGCTCGGGCACGCGATCAAGGCGTTCGACAAGTGCGGCCGCGACTCCCTTCGTGATTGGGGTGTCGACCCCGACCTGGAGGAAAAGATTGTCAGGCCCGTCTGGGCACCCGATCCATCGAAGTGGTTTAGTGCCAGCGATTATCCAGCCGGGATGCAGTTCCGCGGTGAAGAATCGGTCGTGAAGGTGCGGCTGCTCGTGGACGCGTCCGGCAATCCGACAAAGTGCACCAGCCTCAGCCATTTCAAGGAACGTGCATTCAACGACGCTGTTTGCGCCATCTTCATGAAGCGCGCGCACTTCGAGCCTGCCGAGCTGGCTGACGGAACCAAGGTGCCAAGCTACTATACCAATACCATCACTTTTCGCCTGGAGCCCTAGACAGCCTGCTCGTGCTGACCCGCAGAGCGCCATGGAAGATGCGCGTGGCTGGCAACTCGCCTCGAGGAAAAAAGCCCCGGCCGCAAGGGAACGGGCGACCGGGGCTTTAGTCCGCCTAGCCAGCGAGCTGGCCGGCGGGGAAATTGCTCACTCGTAGCGAAGCGCGTGGATCGGGTTGGCGCGCGCGACCCTGACCGAATGGCCGACCACGGTCGCGACTGCGATTCCCAGGGCGACTGCGGCGGCGGCGAGGAACGGCAGTGGGGTGAGGGGAATCCGCTGGTCGAAGCCGTTCAGCCAGTCGCGCATCATCCACCAGGCGACGGGCCAGGCGATGATGTTGGCGATGATCACCGGGCGGCTGAACTGCCAGACGAGCAGCCGGACGATGTCCCGGGTCCTCCCGCCGAGCACCTTGCGAATGCCAATCTCCTTCGTCCGACGTTCCGCCGTGAAGGCCGCGAGCCCGAACAGGCCGAGGCAGCCGATGATCACCGCGAGAAGCGAGAAAGCGGCGAAGATCTTCGCGCGAGCGTCCTCCTTCTTGTACATTTCGGCAATCACGTCCTCGCTGAACTTGGCGTTGAACGGCACTTCGTTGGTGATCTGCTTCCACTGATTTTCGACGGCCGAGCGCACCGTTTCCGGGTCGCCGCGATAGCGGATGATCATCCAGCCCGGGCCGGCCGTGACCTTGTGGAACATCATCGGCTCGATCGGGGTGCGGACCGTGCGGAACCTCGTGTCTCCGACGACTCCGATGATGGTGATGTTCATGGTGCCGGCTTCATCGGAGAGCAGCTTGCCGCGAACCACCTTTCCAATCGCATCCTGGTCCGATTTGAACCCGAGCTTGCGGACCGCATATTCGTTGACAACGACGTTCACGCCTCGGGCGGCGATCGCCTTTTCCACGTTCTTGTCCTGCGGATAGGGGGCGGTCATGTCGTCGACCTGCCGGTTCTCGTCGAACCAGCGGCCGGCTTTCAGAGTCAGCCCCATCGCGTTCAGATAATCGGCGCCTACGTTGTACTGGCCGATCAGCACCTGCCGGTTCGTGCCGGGCGGGATGATGAAGGTGTTGCTCTGGTTGTTGGTGTTGACGCCGATGTCGGTCAGAGCGGCAGCCTGGACGCCCGGAATGCGCTGCATCTGCTTCACGATCATGTCGGCCTTGGACCACAGCTGGGCGCGGCCGAGCTCATTGACCTGGAGGATGTGGTCGCGCTTGTAACCGGGATCCACATGCCTCGCGAACACCGTCTGCCCGTAGATGACAGCGGTGCAGATGATGAGGCCGATGGAAACGGCGAACTGGCCGACGACCAGCGCCGCTCGGATCCTGCCTGAGCCCGGTGTCTCGGCCGCCGAGCGGTTGGCCTTCAGCACCTGCGCCGGCTGGAAGCGCGACAGGAAGAAGGCCGGGTAGAGCCCGCTGAGGATGCCGACGAGCAGGGTGAGGCCGATCGCCGGGAGCAGGACTCCGTATTTGCCGAAATAGGACAGGGTGATGTCACTATCGAGGAAGGCAGCGAAGGGCTTCACCAGCAGCTCGACTAGGGCAAGCGCGAGCAGCATCGCGACCGCTGAAATCAGGATGGATTCCGCCACGAACTGGACGATCAGCTGCCTGCGCGTGGCGCCGAGCACCTTGCGAAGGGCGACTTCCCTTGCCCGCTGGCTCGCTCGAGCCGTGGCGAGATTGGTGAAGTTCACCACGGCCATTCCGAGGATCAGCAAAGCGATGATGGCAAAGGTCGCGATCGTGCGGTCGTCATTGCCGGGAGTCATCGTCCCGTCCTGCGCCTTGCCGAGGTGGATGTCCCTCAGGTTGACGAAGTGCCAATCCTCGTCGTCACCGGCGTTATAACGGATGTTGCCATTCATCTCGTCAGGGATGTTGCGCTTCTCCCAGGCGGGCATCTGCGCTTCGATCGGGCCGATGTCCGTGCCGGGGCGCATCTTCACATAGACCCAGCCGGACTGGCAGCCCCAGCATTTCGTCAGGAAATCGGGCTGGTCGGCAAAGAATTGGTTGAAGTCGAGCCGGATAACGGCATCGATCTTCATGCTCGAGTTTTTCGGCAGGTCCTTCAGGACGCCAGTGATCTTGAGGTCGTGCTTCACGCCACGAGTGATGATCGTCATGGTGCGGCCGACCACCTGGTCGGTGCCGAAACGCTTGATCGCCTCCTTCTGCGTCATCACGGCGGTTTCCGGCGCCGTGAGCGTTCCTCCCGCCAGGAGCGGCAGGTTGACGACCTTCAGGAAATCGTCGTCGGCGAACATCCAGTTCTTCGTCGCCTGCGCCTGGCCGTCCTTCACGAAGACGGGCTCATTGTCCTGGATGTAGACCGCGCGCTCGATCTGCGGGAAATCCTTCATCGCCGCGCTCTTCGACACATAGGCCGACATCTGCAGGAAGGCGGGCTCGCCGTCCTTGGGGTGCGGGTACCAGGCCTGAAGCTGGTAGGTGTTCTCGGCGTCGGGAAGCCAGCTGTCGTAGCTCTGCTCATACTGGATGTAGAGGAGGATCATGATGCAGGCGGCCATGCCGATGGCGAGGCCGGCGATGTTGATGATCGAATAGGTCTTGCTCTTGGCGAGCGCCCGAACCGCGACCGTCCAGTAGTTCCGCCACATGGTGACTGTCCTCTGCAAGAGTGGGACTCCTTGGCTGTATTCAGGCCGCGCGGCGGCGTTCCTGGAGGATCCGCCCATCGAGCATGTTGACGACCCGGCTCGCGAAATCGGCGTGAGCCGGCGAGTGGGTGACCATGACGATGGTCGAGCCTTCCTGGTTGAGCTGGCGGAGCATTCGCATGACTTCCTCGCCGTGCGCCGTGTCGAGGTTGCCCGTCGGCTCATCGGCGAGAATGAGCTTTGGCTCGCCGACCAGCGCTCGGGCGACGGCGACGCGCTGCTGCTGGCCGCCAGATAGCTGCGTCGGCCGGTGCTTGGCGCGGTGCGCGATCCCGACCTTGTCGAGCACTCGATCGACGCGTTCCTTCCGCTCCGAGCCCGGGAAGTTGTGATAGAGGAGCGCGAGCTCGACATTCTCCCTGACCGTCAGCTCGTCCACCAGGTTGAAGCTCTGGAAGATGAAGCCGATGTTGCTCTTGCGGGTGTCGGCGAGCTGGGACTCGCTGAGGCCAGCGACCTCCTGTCCGTTGAAGACGTAGGAGCCGCTCGTCGGGCTATCGAGCATGCCCATCACGTTGAGCAGCGTCGACTTGCCGCAGCCCGAAGGTCCCATGACCGCGACGAACTCGCCGTCGGCGATGTCGAGGTCGACGCAATCGAGAGCGGTCGTCTCGACCGTGTCGGTGCGGTAGGTCTTGGTAAGGCCGGTCATGGTCAGCACGATGATGGTCCTTTCGTTACTCGCCGGAGCTGAAGGTGAGATGGTCCTTGTCGGTGAGGCCGCTGTAGGAAGAGGTGATCACCCGCTCCCCGGGTTGGAGCCCGCCGATCACTTCGATGAAGTCGGTGTTCTTGCGGCCGAGCTGCACCTGGCGCTTGGTCGCGCTCCGGCCGCCCTTGTCGACCACGAACACCCAGTTGCCGCCCGTGTCGTTGAAGAAGGCGCCGTTGGGGATCAGCAGCGCCTTTGAGGAATCGCCGAGCGTCAGCTTCGCCTGGACGGTCTGGCCGCGCTGCACCGAGGATGGCTCAGGTCCGTCGAAAACGAGATCGATCTGAAACTGGCCGTTCCGAACCTGCGGATAGACCTTCGCGACCTTGAGCCGGTAGGTCTTGCCGTCGACGTCCGCGGTCGCGGTCTGCCCGACGGCGACTCGCCCGAGATAATATTCGTCCACATCCGCCTGGAGCTTGTCGGCGCCGGCGCTGTCGACCTGGCCGATGCGCTCGCCCTGCTGGAGGGACTGGCCGAGCTGGATGTCGAAGCCGCTGAGCTGGCCGGTGACGGGCGCCCGGATGTTGAGCTGACCGAGGCTGTTGCGGGCGATGCCCATGCTGCTGTTGAGCGAGGAGGCGGCGGCGCGCAGCTGCTGCAGCTGGCTCGACTGGAGCGATTCCGTCTGGGCGATGCTGCGCTTCAGGATCTGCAGCCGCTGGGTCTGGTACTGGAGATCGTCCTTCGTGTCGTTGAAGGCCTTCATGGAGACGAAGCCCTTCTCGGCGAGGGCCTTCTGAAGGTCGTACAGGCGGCGCGCCTTGGCGAGGTCGGTTTCGGCCTGGTTGAGGTCGCGGAGGTTCGTGTTGTGCGTCTCGGTGAGCGCCAGCTCCTGGCTGCGCATGTTGTTGAGCTGCTGCTCGACCTCGGCCTGCTTCTCCAGCGTGGACAGCTGGAGCTCGGCGTTGGACAGGACCGCGAGCAGCTGGCCTTGAGTGACCTGCGCGCCGTCCTCGACGAGCTTCTTCTCGACCCGGCCTCCCTCGACCGCGTCTAGATAGACCGTGACCAACGGAGTCACCCGTGCACGTAGCGGCAGGAAGTCTTCGAAGATGCCCGACTGGACGGTGGCGATCGACAGCCGGTCCTGGCTGACCGAGAGCGTGTCGGATCGGGGAGCGAAGAGCCAGAAGAGGAGGACCAGGAGGAGCGCTCCGGCCGCTGCGCCGGCAATCACGATCCGCCGGTCGAGCCGCTTGCGCTCGACGACGCGGTCCATTGCGCCGCCGCTGACCGGTTCTGATCCGCCGGACTGGCGCAATTCGACCAGCCTCACTGTCCACCTCCGGGCAGTGATTGTCCGGAAGCGGACAGCGCGCGGCCGGCGTCGAGGGGTCCGTGCCCTCTACAAATGTAGTGTACCGAAATCTTCATCAGCCCTATCGCTGCAAAGGCCGTGCCAATCGAACGCAGAGAAAATTTCTCGTTGGCACTGTTCATTTCCGGACACCGGCGCTACAGATGTAGCGTGGAAGAGCGTTTCGACCTCGCCGTCGTCGTGGATGACGATCCGGACATCGCACTCGCGGCGAAGCTGGCGCTGCGCGATATGTTCGAGCGGGTCGAAGCCTATGACTCGCCCGCCGAGTTGCTGCCGGTACTCGACCGGGAGAGTCCGGACGCGATCCTGCTCGATCTCAATTTCGCTCGCGGCGCCACCGACGGCAAAGAAGGATTGGCGTTCCTCGGAAAGATCATGGCTGAGGACCCCGACGCGGCCGTGGTCATCATCACTGCTCACGGCGCAGTCTCGGTGGCAGTGGAGGCGCTGAAGGCCGGCGCAAGCGATTTCGTCGCCAAACCGTGGAGCAATGAGCGGCTTGCCGCGACAGTGCGCAGCGCTGCCGCCCTCCGCCGCAGCCGGATCGACGCGAGAACCGAGCGGGGGCGCGCCTCGGAGTTGGCGCATTCGATCGAAACGCCATTGCTCGGGAAGTCGGACGCCATGGAGCGCGTCCGAATGCTGATCGAGCGGGCCGCTCCGACCGACGCGAACGTGCTGATCCTCGGCGAGAACGGGACCGGCAAGGAAATCGTGGCGCGCGAGATCCACCGGCTTTCAAGGCGCAGCGACGAGCCGATGGTGTCCGTCGACCTCGGAGCGACCGCCGAAACGCTGTTCGAGTCCGAGCTGTTCGGCCATGTGAAGGGCGCCTTCACCGGCGCCGAAGGCGAGCGCATGGGCCGGCTGAAGGCCGCCGACCACAGCACCCTCTTTCTCGACGAGATCGGCAACCTGCCGCTGCACCTGCAGCCCAAGCTGCTGACAGCGCTCGAGCAGCGGGAGGTGGTGCCCGTCGGAGCGAACAAGCCGATCCCGATCGACGTGCGCGTGGTGGCCGCGACCAATGTCTCGGCAGACCAGCTGTCCGACGCCAAGCGCTTCCGGCAGGACCTGCTGTTCCGGCTGAACACGATCGAGATCGAGCTTCCCCCGCTGCGCGAGCGCCGCGAGGACATTCCGGTGCTCCTCGACCATTATCTCCAGCTCTACGCCCGCAAATATGACAAGCCGCAGCGCGAGCTGCCGCAGCATGTTCTGGACGTGCTGGTGCGCCACGACTGGCCGGGAAATGTTCGCGCCTTGCGCCATGCCGCAGAGCGAGCAGTCATCATGGCGGACGGCGACCGCTACCGGATCGACGACTTCCCGCTGCCGGCCCGGCCCGAAGTCGCGTCGATGTCGGTCGCCGGCGAGACCCTGAACCTCGACCAGCTCGAGAAGCAGATGATCGAGCGGGCGCTGAGGATGCACCACTTCAACGTGTCGCTCGCGGCAGCGGAGCTGGGCCTCAGCCGAGGGGCGCTGTACCGGCGCATGGAGAAGCATGGACTTTAGGCGGAAGTTCGAATTCGGTTTGGCGTGGCGGACAGTCCTGCTCGTCGGCGCGATCGCGCTCGTTGGCCTCGCCGTTTCCACCCCCGGGGTTCGCGCGGGGCTGATCGTCGCAATCCTGGTTGCCGTTGCGGCGCTTGCGAGCCTGTGGAACTTCATCCGGCGAACCAACTTCCTCGTGTCGCGCTTCATCGAATCCGTCCGCTTCGAAGATTATTCGCAGCGCTTCACGGACCCGAGCGGCGGGGGCTTCGACGTCCTCGGCCAGACGCTCGACCAGGCGCTCAAGACCCTCCAGGCGCGGCACATGCAGGAGAGCGCGGAGGCGCGTTATTTGTCCGCGATCGTCGACGATTCGCCGAGCGCTCTGCTTACGATCGACGAGAACGGCCGCGTCGAGGTGCTGAACAAGGCGGCGCGGCAGCTGTTCGGCCGCTTTCACCTCAACCGGCTCGCCGACTTCGAGCAGCTCGGGCCGGAGCTGGCGGCGGCCGTCGCTCTTCCGCCCGGCACCCGCAAGATCACCCGGCTGATGTTCGACGGAGTTCCGCAGAAAGCGATCTTCGCGTCGGCGCAGGTCGCCCGGCTCGACAAGCCGGTGACCGTGCTGTCGATCCTGCCGGTGCAGAGCGAGCTCGGCGCGCTCGAAGTCGCGGCCCAGGCGGACCTGGTGCGCGTGCTCACCCATGAGATCATGAATTCCCTGACGCCGGTGACATCGCTCGCGCGGTCGGGTGCGGACCTTGTCGCTACGGCCGCGAAGAAGAAGGCCGATCTCGCGGATGCAAAGACGGCGACGGAGACGGTCGCCCGGCGCGCCGAGGGAATCCTCCGCTTCGTCGAGAGCTATCGCGAATTCGCCCAGACTCCGGAGGTGCACCGGCGCTCCTTCAAGGCGAAGCCGTGGGGCGAGGAGATCATGCAGCTCGCGCTCAGCAATACGCCGGACCGGAAGATCGACGCTCGCCTCCAGGTCGAACCCGCCACGTTCAGCCTCAACGCCGATTCAGAGCTGCTCGCGCAGGCGCTGCTGAACCTTCTTCGCAATGCAATCAGGGCGACCGCAGAGGTGAATGAACCGGTCGTCACCTTGATGTTCGCTCGGGAGGGGAGCGGCCGCTATCGCATCGAGGTGCGCGACAACGGCCCCGGCATCCCCGAGGACCGGCGGGAGGACATCTTCCTTCCTTTCTACACAACCCACAAAGGCGGAAGCGGAGTCGGTCTGAGCTTCGCGCGGCAGGTCGCGCTGGCGCACGGCGGATCGATCTGCGCCCTCGACGCCCCGGAGGGAGGGGCCAACATTCGAATGGTCATCTGAAAGCCGCCGGGCGGCTTGCCGCTTCCGGACCCCGCCGCTATCCGCGCCGCATCATGTCAGTGACGAACGAACAGGTCCGCCACATCGCGCGGCTCGCCCGCATCGCCATGAGCGACGAGGAGATCGAGCGGCTGGCGCCCGAGCTCAACAACATACTGGGCTGGGTCGAGCAG
>DASVXR010000201.1:0-2344 GCA_036392595.1 Sphingomicrobium sp. | reverse complement strand
TAGCCGAATTCGTGGCCGGGATTGACGATCTCGATGCCGACGCTGGCGCTGTTGACGTCGGTCACTCCGCGCCAGCGGGACTTGCCGGCGTGCCAGGCGCGCTTCGATTCATCGACCAGCCGGTAGATCGTCCCGTCCTCGTCGACCATGTAGTGGGCCGAGACCTTCGCCTCGGGCGAGGTCATGCGATCGAGGGCGCTCTGTGCATCGGGCATGCCGGTGTAGTGGAGGACGATCATCGAGACCGGCAGCTCGCGCTCGTCGCAGTTCGGCGACGGCCGTTCGATGAAGTCCAGGTCCATGCGCGCAATGGCGCACAGCTAGTGCTGTGGGGTCAACCCCCCGAAGCCGCGCGCCGGTCGGCGCCTGCACGCTTCTCCACTCGGGATCCGTCTCCGATGAGGCGATAGAGTCCGCGAGCGTTGATGTCCGCGCCGAACTTGTTCGTCTGCCCGATGACCGTCTCGCCCGCCCCGAGCATCAGCCAGCCGTCCTCCGCCATCGCCGATGCGAGCCGCTCGAATGCAAGCGCCTTCTTGTCGGGGCTGAGGTAGAGCATGACATTGCGGCAGAGCACGATGTCGAAGCCACCCGGATGCGGCGGCGGTTCGAGAAGATTATGCTCCTGGAAGCGCAGCGGCTTGCGGATGTCCTCAACGGCACGCCAGCCGTCGGGGCATTCCTCGAACCACCTGATCGTCTGCTGGATCCCGAGGCCGCGCTGAACCTCGAATTGGCTATAGATCCCGCGGCGTGCACGATCGATGCATGAGGTGGAAACGTCCGTGCCGAGGATATCGACGGTCCAGCCGCGCCATTTCTCGGCTTCCTCTGCGAAGAGCATTGCGAGCGAATAGGTCTCCTGCCCCGTCGCGCAGCCTGCGGACCAGATCTTGAGGCGCTTCACATTCTGCCGCCGCTGCGCCAGCTCCGGCAGAGCATGGCGCGCGAGCAGGTCGAACGGCGCCCGGTCGCGGAAGAAATAGGTTTCGTTGTTGAGCAACGCCTCGACGACCTTTTGTGACAAGCTTGGCTCCTTGCCCATGACGAGGATGGTGATGAGTTCGTCGAGCGTGCCGATGCCGCGCTCGCGAAGGATGGCGCCGAGCGCGGTCTCCAGGCGCCAGCGGCGATTCATCGTCAGCTGCTGCCCTGTGCGCGCCTCCAGCAGGCCGGCGAGGATGCGGCTCGAGCTGTCGCTTATTTGCATCCCACCTGCTCCTCAGTACGCGAGGCGATCCGGCGGGCGATCTTGTCGGGCGGAAGCACGGCGCAGGCGAGGCCGGCTTCGAGCACTGCGCGCGGCATTCCCCACACCGCGCAGCTGGACTCGTCCTGGGCAATGATCGAGCCGCCGCAGGCGACGATCCGCTGCGCGCCTTCGAGGCCATCGCGGCCCATGCCCGTAAGAACGACGCCTAGCGCCCCCTTGCCGAAGGCTCCCGCGACGGATGAAAACATCGGATCGACGGATGGCAGGCAGCCGCTCGAGCTCCTTCCTTCGATAAGGCGCACCAATGGACGCTTGCCGTAGGCATCGAGCGACAGGTGCGCATCGCCGGGAGCAACGATGATCCGGTCAGGCAGAAGCTCCATCCCGTCCCGGGCGACCAGCGCTTCGCGATGCGCTGTTGCGCCGAGCTGACGCGCGAACACGGCCATGAACGCCTCGGGCAGGTGCTGGGTGACGAGAATGGGGAGTCCGATTCGCTCCGGGAGCGAGCGGAAAAGCGCGCCGAGCGAGTGGATTCCACCCGTCGAGGAGCCGATGGCGACCACTTCCACCGGGTCGGGCGACATGGCGCGCAGAGGTGCCCGAAAACCCGTCTTCACTGACGAGGGCGCGGCTGCCGACGCATAACCGAGCGATTTCAGCCGGTTGACCAGGATTTCCGAGAATTTCCCGTTGAAGCGTCCGACCCCCGGCTTCGGCAAGGTATCTGCAGCACCCAGCGCGAGGGCGGCGACTGTCTGCTCCGCGCCCTCCTCGGCAAGGGAAGAGACGATCATCACCTTCGCGCCCTGACCCGCCGCGATGATGCGCGGGATCGACTTCAAGCCCCCGGCCCCCGGCATTTCAAGATCGAGCACGACAATGTCCACCCGCACGTGATGAAGCGCGTCGACCGCATCTTCGGCCGTGCCGGCTACCGCCGCAATCTCGAACGAGCCGTCGGCTTCGATGATTCGCGAGAAGACCGCCCGCGCGACGACCGAATCGTCGACGATCATCAGGCGGATCCGGCCTCCTTTAGGCTGCGGAGGCCCTTGGCGGTCCCGCGTTGTGGCGAGCGCCCGCTCCA
Source organism: Sphingomicrobium sp. (assembly GCA_036392595.1). Classification (GTDB taxonomy): domain Bacteria; phylum Pseudomonadota; class Alphaproteobacteria; order Sphingomonadales; family Sphingomonadaceae; genus Sphingomicrobium. The sequence goes on along the minus strand of DASVXR010000201.1, from coordinate 41 downwards.
TGCCGGGCCTCAGGCGACGCCGACGAGCTGCAGCTTGATGT
>DASVXR010000200.1:0-2635 GCA_036392595.1 Sphingomicrobium sp. | reverse complement strand
CGTGATGTTCATCAACCTCTTTTCGGCGTCGCGATCATAGGCAGGGTTGATGTCGGCGAAGGCATAGCCGAGATTTCCGGCGGCCTCGTTGAGATTGGTGACGGCGTCCTCGACCTGCTTCGCATTGAACCAGCTGCCCGGCTGGATCTTCGCGAGCTGCAGGATCGTCGCGTTGGGGAAGTCGCGAAGAGCGCTATCCGCCTGGACCGTGCCGAACTTGTAGCGGGGACCTTCCTCGACGACGTAGGTGATGACGAAGTCACGCCTGTCCGGAGTCAGTTCCGCGAGCGCCGAGACCACGCGGAAGTCGGCATAGCCCTGGGTCAGGTAGAAGGCGCGCAGCTTCTGCTGGTCGGCGGCGAGCCTGTCAGGGTCGTAAGTGTCATTCGACTTGATGAAACCGAGCAACCCGCCAGCCTGCCGCGTGAACATCTCCTTGCGCAGGCGAGCGTCGGAAAATTCCTTGTTGCCGATGATGTTGATCGCGCGGACCTTCGCGAGGTCGCCTTCGTAGATCTCGAACACGACATCGACGCGGTTCTGATCGAGCTGGACGATCTTCGGCTCGACGCGCGCGGCGAACCGACCCTGGCGGCGATAGAGCTCGAGGATTCGATCGACGTCGGCGCGCGCGGCCGGACGCGTGAAGATCTGGCGCGGCGCTTCCTTGATTTCCGGAAGGATCTTGTCGTCCTTGAGCCTCTTGTTGCCCTCGAGGACGATGCGGTTGATGACCGGGTTCTCGCGGACGGCAATGACGAGGTCGCCCGTTTCACCGCCGGTGATCGTCACATCGGCGAAGAGCTGGGTCGCGTAGAGATCCTTCAGCGCCTGATCGAGCGTCTGCGCGGTGTAGGTCTGGCCGGGAGAGAGATTGGCGTAAGAGCGAATCGTTTCGGGCTCGAGTCGCTGATTGCCGCGAACCGCGATTGAGTGGATGACTCGTTCCGCAGGTGTCGCTGCGGGCGCGGGCTGCGGCTGCGCCGGAGCGGGTGCCTCCGGAGGCGTCGTCGCTTGCGCGAGCGCCGGACCGGCCCACCCGCCGAGCATCGTTCCGACCAGAAGCAGCGCATCGGCGCGCCTGCTGAAACTCTTCGACCTTGAAATCACTCGTCCCCGCCTTTTCGTGAATGGTGCGACGGCCAGCCCTGCCGCCAAGACCCTGTACCGCCCTGCCCCAAGCCTCCTAACCAATCAAGCGTTGAAGCCGGTCCCAAAGGCCGAGGGAGCCGAGATCGTTGATGGTCGTGAAGACGAGAAGCGCAAGGATGACCGCAAGTCCTCCGCGGAAGGCCCAGTCGAGCGCCCGGGCGCTGAGCGGGCGGCGCCGGACAGCTTCAACCGCATAGAAAAACAGGTGGCCTCCATCCAGCATCGGAACTGGCAAGAGGTTGATGAATCCGAGATTAATTGAAAGCAGCGCGAGCAGCTGAACGAAGGGCAAAGCGCCGAGCGAGGCGCCCTCCCCGGCGACCTGTGCGATCTTGATCGGCCCTCCGAGCTGCTTGACCGAGACATGGCCGCGGACGAGCTGCACCAGCCCGTCGAAAATCGCGCGAGTCAGCCGCCACGTGTAATCCGCGGCGAGCGGAACGGCTTGGTAGACCGGGACCGCGTCCGAGACCTTCGTCGACGGGAAGATGCCAAGCAGCCCGCGCTTGAACGTCTGCCCGGACGCATCCTGCACCTCGTCAGTGCCCAGCGTCACGCTGATCCGCTGAACCTGGTCGTGCCGCTCGATGGTGACAGCGACGGTCTCGCTCGGCCTCACCGAGACCACATTGTAAATATCGTCGAAGGTCGGGGTTTCGCGACCTGCCACGGACAGGATCCGGTCGCCCGGTTCGAGACCGGCGGCCGCGGCGGCGGTTTTCGGGGCGATCGCGCCGACGATATTGGTGCGCGGAGTGCCTACGAAGGAGAAAAAGGCGGCAAAAATGATGATGGCCAGCACGAAGTTCGCGGCCGGCCCTGCGAGCACGATCAGGAACCGCTGCCAGACTGGGCGCAGCTGGAACGCCCGGTCGCGCAGCTCGGGCGGGATCGAGTTCAAGTCAGCCGGATCGCTCGCCGGGCCCATGTCGCCGACGAAGCGCACATAGCCGCCAAGCGGCAGCCAGCCGACTTTCCAGCGGGTGCCTTGCCGGTCTGTCCATCCGACGACCTCGTGCCCGAAGCCGATCGAGAAGACCTCCGCCGGCACCTTGAACCACCGCGCGACCAGATAATGGCCGAGCTCGTGGAAGAATACGAGCGGGCCCAGCGCGCAAACGAACGCGACCAGAATGAGCCAGACGGGCGGCTGCGAGAGCATCAGTGACAGCTGTCCTTCATCAGGGCCTCAACGCGCGAGCGCGTCGCTCGGTCGATCTCCAGCACGTCGCCGATCGACCGGGGCGCGCCGAAGTCTGCATCGGCAAGGGCCTGTCCGACAACCGACGCAATGTCGACGAACCGGATTTCACCCGAAAGGAAACTCGCCACGGCAATCTCATTCGCTGCGTTGAGCACGATCGGCGCGGCTCCTCGGGCCTCCAGCGCCTCACGGGCGAGGCGCAGCGCCGGAAAGCGACCAACATCGGGCGCCTCGAAATCCAGGCGGGCGATGGCGGCAAGGTCCAGTCGCTGGGCGGGT
>DASVXR010000199.1:0-3953 GCA_036392595.1 Sphingomicrobium sp. | reverse complement strand
TGGCGCTGGGTGTTCCTCGTCAACCTGCCGGTCGGCGTGCTCTGCGTGCTGATTATGATGCGGTTCATGCCGAAGACCGAAACGCACGAGCGCCGGTTCGACATGTTCGGCTTCGCGCTGCTGGGAATCGCGCTGGGCGCCCTGCAGATGTTCCTCGACCGCGGCGAGCAGAACGACTGGTTCTCGAGCTGGGAGACGATCATCGAAGCGGGCCTCGCGGTCGGCGCGGGCTGGATGTTCATCGTGCACATGATCACCGCCAAGCATCCGCTGTTCGAGCGGTCGATGTTCGCCGACCGCAACTTCGCGACCGGCATGGTCTTCATGGCGGTGACCGGCGTCCTGCTGCTTGCCGGCCTCGCGCTGCTGCCGCCGCTGCTCCAGAACCTCTACGGCTATTCGGTGCTGCAATCGGGGTTCCTGACTGCCCCGCGCGGCGTCGGGACGCTGATCTCGATGCTGATGGCCGGGCGGCTTGTGGGCAAAGTGGATTCCCGCCTGCTGGTCGGGATTGGCGTCGTGCTGATGGGCGTGTCGCTCTACATGATGACGGGCTTCGCCATCGACCAGCCGTCGCGGCCGGTGATCATGAGCGGCGTGGTCCAGGGGCTCGGCCTCGGCCTCATCTTCGTTCCGCTGCAGAGCCTCGCCTTCGAGACCCTGGCGCCGCGGATGCGGACGACGGCGGCGGCGCTGCTCAACCTCGCGCGCAACGTCGGCGGATCGATCGGCATTTCAGTCGTCAGCACGCAGCTCGTGCGAATGACGCAGGTGAGCCACGCCGATCTCGCCGCTCAGATCACCCAGCGGACGATTCCGACTGCGAACCCGGAGATCCTGCAGACCGTCGCTCCGGTCGCCGGTCCCGCTGCGCTCGCCTACATCAACGCGATGATCACCAAGCAGGCGCTGTTCATCGCCTATCTCGACGACTTCAAGCTGATGATGATCGTGACGTTCGCAGTCCTCCCGCTGCTGCTGTTCATGCGGCGCGGCAGGCGCATCGGGACCGGCGACCAGCCGCACGCCGTGATGGAGTGAGCAGCGTTCTCGCGATCCGCGTCACTCCCCGCTCGGCAAAGCCGGGGATCGGCCGCTGGCGGAAAGGGACGGATGGCCGCGAGGAGCTGGAAGTGAGGGTTGCGGAGGCGCCTTCCGACGGCGCGGCGAACGAGGCAGTCGTGAAGCTGCTCGCCAAGGCGCTTGGGACCAGCCGTTCACAAGTCGAGATCATCTCGGGCGCGACATCTCGCCACAAGCGAGTCGCGGTCCCATTTGACGCCGAAGAAACACGCCGCCGGCTCGGCGGCTGACAAAAAGGAGAACCGTCATGCACAAGATCGGAACGCGCCGTCTCGGCAAGAACGGACCGGAGGTTTCCGCGATCGGCCTCGGCTGCATGGGGATGAGCGAATTCTACGGGAGCGGCGACGAGGCGGAATCGATCGCCACCATCCACCATGCGATCGACCGCGGAGTGACCTTCCTCGACACCGCCGACATGTATGGCGTGGGCCGAAACGAGGAGCTCGTCGGGCGGGCTATCCGCGACCGGCGCGATCAGGTTTTCCTGGCGACCAAGTTCGGGAACGTGCGCGGACCCGCGGGCGAGTTCCTCGGGGTGAAGGGCGATCCGGACTATGTGCGCTCCGCCTGTGAGGCGAGCCTGAAGCGGCTCGGGGTCGAGGCGATCGATCTTTATTACCAGCACCGTGTCGATCCGAACGTTCCGATCGAGGATACGGTCGGGGCAATGGCTCGGCTGAAGGAGGAGGGGAAAGTCCGCTTCCTCGGCCTCTCCGAGGCGGCACCACGGACGATCCGGCGAGCGGCCGCGGTGACCACCATCAGCGCCGTCCAGACCGAGCTGTCGCTCTGGAGCCGCGATGCCGAGGCGGAGGTGCTCCCGACGGTGCGCGAGCTTGGCATCGGCTACGTTGCTTATTCGCCCCTCGGTCGCGGGTTCCTTAGCGGCCGGTTCAAGTCGCCCGACGACTTTCCGGACGACGACTTCCGCAAGTTCCACCCGCGCTTCACCGGCGAGAATTTCGAGAAGAACATCCAGCTCGTCCGCGAGGTCGAAGCCATGGCGAAGGAGAAGGGCTGCACGACGGCCCAGCTCGCGCTCGCCTGGGTGCTTGCGCAGGGCGAGGATATCGTGCCGATCCCCGGCACCAAGCACCGGAAATATCTCGACGAGAATATCGGCGCTCTGGACGTGAAGCTGACGGGCGAGGACCTGCAGCGCCTCGACGACATCCTTCCGCCCGGCGCGGCGGCAGGCGAGCGGTACCATGCGCGGGGCATGGAGACGGTGAACCGCTAGCGCTCGTCGATCAGGCTCATGCAGGTGACCCCGGCCTCGGCTTTCTGAAGCTCGGAGACGTCGACTTCGACCACGTGGAAGCCGCGGTCGCGCAGCGCGGCGGCGGTTCGCGGATTGCCGGCCGAAACGATCAGGCGATCGCCCGCTCGGACGCAATTGGCGGCCGCCGCTTCCACAACAGCCATCGGTTCCACGTCCGCGAACTGGCGCGGGTCGACCGAGGCTTCGTGATAGAGCAGCACCGGCGTTCCGGAGCCGTCTTCGCCGGCAAAGGTCGCGCCCGTCTTCAGGTGGAGGCAGTCGCGCAGCTCGGCCTCGATCACTTCGAAGCCCAGCGGCCGGACCAGCTCTGCCAGGGCGCCAACTCCTTCCTCGTTGGTCCGGCTGGAGAGGCCGACGTACAGGCGCGATCCGATGCGCAGGACGTCCCCGCCGTCCACGAAGCCGCGCTCGATGCGGTGCAGCTCGAACCGCCCGTCGAGGCTTGCAGCCGTCGACTCGACCTCTCCGATGCGGGAAGCCGCGCCCGGCCGGGTGATAACCGCGTGGCGATCAAGCAGGAGCGCTGTGTCCTCGACGAACACTGCGTCAGGATCATCCGCGAGCTCGGGCAGGCGCAAGATCTGGAAGCCGGCAGCGGCGAGCGCCTGCTCGTACGCCGCGTGCTGGTCAGCCGCCTTTGCCGCGTCGATCGGCGTGCGCGGAAGATGCGTCAGCTGGCACTCGGCGAGGCGGGGACTGACGGCGCGAGTGAAGGCTGTCGGCATCAGGGCCCGCGGACGATCTGCCCACCCTTCATTACGAAGTGGACATGCTCCACGGCCGAGACGTCTCGCGTCGGGTCGCCCTCGACCGCGACCAGGTCGGCGAGAAGGCCGGGCTTCACTTCGCCTCGATCGGTGAGGCGGAAAATACGCGCGTTGCGGGAAGTCGCCGAGATGAGCACCTGGGCGGGCGACATGCCGGCGCGCTGCATCGCCTCCATTTCGAGCCAGTTCTTCCCGTGGGTGAAGACGCCGACATCGCCGCCCATGCAGATCGGCACGCCAGCCTTCATCGCGAGCTGGAAAGAGCGGCGGTTCTGCTGCACGCTCTCGGGCGCCGGCTCCTGGCCGTTCCAGTGCTGGAAGTAGCGGGCATAGGCCTCCGACGCAGCGATGGTCGGGCAGAGCGCCACGCCCCGGTCGTGCATCATTTTGAAGATCTCTGGCGTGCCGTTGTAGCCATGCTCGATCGTATCCGCGCCGGCGAGGATTGCTCGGCGCATGCCTTCCGCGGTGGTGGCATGGACGGCGACGAGGCGGCCCGCGTCGTGCGCCGCGGCGACGCCCGCGTTGAGCTCGTCCTGCGAGAGGGTGACTCGCGTCGGCTCGCCCTTGCCCCAGTGATAGTCGGCGTAGAATTTGACGATGTCGGCGCCTGCCCCGACCTGGTCGCGCACGGCGCGGATCGTCTCGTCCACCCCGGCCACTTCCTGGGCGCCCTGGGGGACGGGCACGCCGGGCTCATAGCCCTTCGGTCCGTAGGCCCCGCGCGCGACGATCGCCTTCGTCGAGACGAGGAGCCGAGGGCCGGGGACGATGCCCTGGTCGATGGCCTGCTTGAGCCCGACGTCAGCAAAACCAGC
>DASVXR010000198.1:0-8251 GCA_036392595.1 Sphingomicrobium sp. | reverse complement strand
GTGCGGAACGTCGCGCAAGACGCTCGATATCCTACGCGATTCGGGCTGCGACGTCTGGATTCGCGAATATCTGAAGCAGCCCCCGACCCGCGACGAGCTGAAGCGGCTCTACGCGAAGGCGGGAATCACGCCGCGCGAGGGACTGCGCGGCAAGGAGCCGCTTGCGCAGGAGCTGGGGCTCACCCGGGCGGACGTCACGGACGAGCAGGTGCTCGACGCGATGGTGGAGCATCCGATCCTGATCGAGCGCCCGCTCGTCGAGACCTCGAACGGAGTCCGCCTCTGCCGTCCGCAGGACAAGGTGCGGGAGATTCTATAATTTCAGTAGCATGAGTCGCCTCGACCCGCGCCTCCTGCTCCAGGGCTATGCGACGGGCATCTTCCCGATGGCCGACAGCCGCGAGGCGGAGGACCTGTTCTGGGTCGAGCCGCGCAACCGCGCGATCATCCCGCTGCACCAGTTCCACATGTCGCGCTCGCTACGCCGGACGCTCCGGTCGGGCAGGTTCATGGTCACCGGAGACCGTGACTTCGCCGCGGTCATCGCGGCCTGCGCCGAGCGGCCCGAGACCTGGATCAATGCCGAGCTCGAGCGGGCGATGATCGCGCTTCACGGCTCCGGCCACGCCCATTCGATCGAGGTATGGGCGGGCGACGACCTCGTCGGCGGCCTTTACGGGGTAAAGCTCGGCCGAGCCTTCTTCGGCGAAAGCATGTTCAGCCGGACGACGGACGCCTCGAAGGTCGCGCTGGCCTGGCTCGTCGCTCGGCTGAAGGTCGGCAACTTCACCCTGCTCGACTGCCAGTTCATGACCGACCATCTCGCCTCGCTGGGAGCGGTCAGCATCCCGCGAGAGGATTATGTGGCGTTGTTGGCGACGGCGCTCGGCGGCGGCGGAGTCGCGGCCGGCGGCGGCGGCGCGGCTGGCGGAGGCGCTTCGCCGGATGCGCCGCCGGATTTCGCGGCGCTCGACCGGTTGCTCGAGGTCACCGGAACAGCCGGTGCCGCCGGGCCCGCCGGGTACGTCATCTCGCAACTCTTGGGCCAGACGTCGTAGACCGGGTGCTCGACCACGTTCAGCGACGGCGATTCCTTGTACAGCCAGCCCGAGAAGACCCGCGCCCACTTCCGGTCCGCGCCACGCACGAACACCTTCACGAAGGCGCCGGTCAGCCTCTCCTCTTCCCAGGGAGCCGTCGTCTCGCAGGCGCGAAGCTGGACGATCACGTCCTTCCACCGCGCCGACTGGCCGGGGTGAAGCGCGATATTCTGGACGATCCCGTTGCGCTTGTTGAGGATTCCGAGCACCGCGACGCGCTGCGGCATCGGAGTGACTCCGGCCTGGTTCGCCGCCACCGTCGCCTGGCGCGCCTTGGTCGCGGCCTGGTTCTGCTGCTCGGCGCCGCGACCGCAAGCGGCGAGCGCAAGCAGGAGCAGCAGCGGTGCGGCGAGCCTGCTCACGCTTATTCGGGAATCCACGGCTCGTAATCGCCGGTCGCGGCGGGCCGCACCTTGCCGGACCCGAGCGCCCCGTCCGGCCGGAAAGCGGCCATGGTGCCGGTCAGGTTCGGAGTGGGCTTCTTCTGGAATTTGCGCACGGGCGGAAGGGCCTTCTGGGGTAGGTCGTCGATCGTTCCCCTCAGCCACAACTGCCAGTCGGGCGGCACCCGGCTCCCGTCATTATTGCCGTCGTAGATCACCCAGCGGCGGCCCGGATTCTTTTTGCTCTGGTAATAGACGTTCCCGGCCTCGTCGCGGCCGACCTCGTTGCCGAACCGGCGAGTCCATAAAGCGGTGCCCCACGTGGCGCCGCTCCACCAGGTGAATGTTCTCGACCAGAAACCCATGGGCGGGTGCCTCTGCCAACTTCCTCCCCTCCCCGCAAGGGACGGCAATCAGTGCGGCAGCAGCCAACTCACGACGTCGCCTTCGCGAATTCCGAGCTCCGCCGCCCTTCCACCGCGGATCTCGAGCACTGCGGCGACCGGCTCGCCCGAGGGAATCGGAGTCTCGTCGAGCGCCTTGGCGGTGACGATCCGGGCGATCGTCCCGTCGGCCCGGATGAAGACCATGTCGAGCGGGATCAGCGTGTTCCTCATCCAGAAGGCGACGTCCTGCGCGGGACTGTAGGGGAAGATCATCCCCTCGTCCGGACCGAGCGAGCGAACGAACATCAGCCCGCGCTCCTGCTGTTCGGGGGTCGCGGCGACCTGCACGGTGAAACGGTGCTCGCCCGTCGCCGAGCGGACAGTCAACGGCACCAGCGCAAGTCCCGTCTGCGGCGATCCCTGTTCGGCGGAAGCATTTTGAGCGGGGGCCTGCGGGCTGCACGCCGCAAGGGCGAAAGCCAGCGCTAGTCCAGCGACCCGTCGGACGGCCTGAGCTCGACCGCGGTCAGGCCCTTCTCGCTCTCCGCGATCCGCGCCTGAAGCGGCTGCCCCGGCTGAAGGTCCCCCAGCCGCGCCTCGCGCACGGTCTCCATGTGCACGAACACGTCTTCGCCCTGAAGGTCGGGAACCCGCTTTAGGAAGCCATAGCCGCGAACCCGATTGAACCATTTGACCTCCACCGGCTCATATTCGCCGGCCGCATCGGCAAGCGCCTTGCGGTCCGCGCGTTCGGCGGAAGAATTGGACGAGCGCGTGTGCTGGGGCAAGGCTGTTGAAAGATCGATCGACAGGACCTTCTTGGCCTGCAGCCCGCGCTCCAGTCGAACCGGAATGACCTCGATCACCGCGCCCTCGGGGACGCTTCGCCGTCCGTGCTCGCGAAGCACGCTGAAGTGGAGGAGGATGTCGCCCTCTATTTCGTCGCTCACCAGGAAGCCGAAGCCGCGCGTTCCGTCGAACCATTTGACGCGCCCGCTGATCGGCGCCATCTCGGACGCAGCTGTCCCCTGTTCCGACTTCAATTCCGGAGCGGGAGGCGCCTCATTCCCGGCGCTACTTGCAGAACCACGCGGCACGGAACCCCCCTTAACACTACTGGTAGTGTCGGAAAACCGACTTTAGTTAGTTATCTGCGCCCTTTCTGCCAGTTCGTCCATGTCGATCGCAGCTCCAGGCTCAATCCCGGCGATCGCACGCGCGAGTCCGAAGGAATGACCGGCGCGGACCATCGCCGCGATCGCCTTGTCGCGCTCGATTCGATCCCGAGCCATCTCCCGCGCGAACGGACCGATCTTGCGCCGCTCGGCGAAGCGCAGCGCGGCAGAAACCGCCTCCCGCTGGGAATGGTCGTGCGCCTCCAGCCTGTCGCCTTCCTCGACGCCGGCGACACGCAACTTCTCGATAACGCGCCGTTCGCCATAGCCCCTCGCCGTTAGCCCCTGCGCCTTGCTCAGAGCGTAGGCAGCATCGTCGATATAGCCCTGGCTTGCGAATCGGTCGGCGAGGGCGGCGAGATCCGGCTTCCTCTCTCCTGACCAGCCCCGCTCGCGCAGCTTCCTCGAGAGATAGGCGCGAAGCTTCGCCCGCGTCGTCGCGAAGCGCCCGACATAGGAGAGCGCCAGCTCCTGCAGCTTCGCCTCGTTCAGGGGCGGGACAGCGCGGCCATGGCTTCCTTTGGGCTTGCGTTGGCGATTCACGCCCTTTTTGTGCCATAGTCGCCGACCATCAGAAATCGTTACCGTGCCAACAACCAAAGGAAGGGCCGGCGTGCTCGAACGCAACGCCCAACGTCAGATCGAGCTTGCCCCCCCGGGCGCGACACCGACTCTCGATAAGCTGCCCCGTCGAATCGCCGACTTCGCCACCCTCGGCGAGGCGCTGGATTATGCGGCGCAGGGCAAGCGCGGGCTCAATTTCCACGACGCTCGCGGATCGCTGACGCACGCCTATACCTATGCCGAGCTGCGCGAGGATTCGCTGAGGCACGCGCGACGCTTCATCGCTCTCGGGATCAAGCCCGGCGACCGCATCGCGCTGATCGCGGAGACCGGCGCCGAGTTCGCCGCCTGCTTCTTCGGCGCGGTCTATGCCGGCGCCTGGCCGGTGCCGCTTCCGCTGCCCACCAGCTTCGGCGGGCGCGAAGCCTATGTCGACCAGCTCTCGGTCCAGCTCGGAAGCTGCGACCCGGCGCTATTCCTCTACCCGCCCGAGCTCGCCGACTTCGGCAGCGAGGCCGCGGCCAAGGGCAAGTACAGCGCCCGCGACTGGGACACGCTGGCGAGCATCGAACCCGCGTCGGCCGAGCTCCCGTCGGCCAAGCCCGACGACATCGCCTATCTCCAATATTCGAGCGGCTCGACGCGCTTCCCGCACGGCGTCGCCGTGACTCACGAGGCGCTGCTCGCCAACCTTTGCGCCCACGGCAAGGGCCTGCAGGTCCAGGACAGCGACCGCTGCATCTCCTGGCTCCCCTGGTACCATGACATGGGGCTGGTCGGCTGCTTCCTATCGCCGATGTCCCTGCAATTCTCGGTCGACTATCTGAAGACCGAGGATTTCGCTCGCCGTCCGCTCGCCTGGCTCGACATGATCACCCGCAACCCGGGCACGACGATCAGCTACTCGCCGACCTTCGGCTACGACATCTGCTCGCGCCGGATGAGCTCGCAGACGCGCGCCGAGGACCGCTTCGACCTCTCGCGCTGGCGCATTGCCGGCAACGGCGCGGACATGATCCGCCCGGACGTGATGCAGGCCTTCGTAGATAGCTTCGCTCCCGCGGGCTTCCCGGCGAGCGCCTTCTGCCCGAGCTACGGCCTTGCCGAAGCGACCCTCGCTGTGTCGCTGATGCCGCCCGGCGAAGGCATCCGCCTCGAGCTGGTCGAGGAGAATGAGCTTTCCGGAGGCGCGCCCGCCTCCGACGAGCGCCCGCGCCGCTACCGGGCCGTGGTCAATTGCGGAAAGCCCGTGCTCGGCATGGAAATCGAGATTCGCGGGAACGACGGCAACGTCCTTCCCGACCGCGGCATCGGCCGCGTTTACGTCCGCGGCACCTCGGTCATGCACAGCTACTTCCGCGACGAGGAATCGACGCGCGCCGTGCTGAGCGACGACGGTTGGCTCGACACCGGCGACATGGGCTACATGTCCTCGGGCTACATCTTCATCGTCGGCCGCGCCAAGGACATGATCATCATCAACGGGCGCAACCACTGGCCGCAGGACATCGAATGGGCGGTCGAGCAGCTGCCCGGCTTCAAGTCCGGCGACATCGCCGCTTTCGCCATCACCGGCCCGTCGGGCGAGGAAACTCCAGCCGTGCTCGTCCACTGCCGGGTTTCCGACAATGAGGAGCGCGGCCGCCTGCGCGACGAAATCCGCGAGCGAGTCCGCGCGATCACCGGGATCACGCCCGTCGTAGAGCTCGTGCCACCGCGGACGCTCCCGCGCACCAGCTCGGGCAAGCTCTCCCGCACCAAGGCGCGAAATCTCTACCTGTCGGGCGAAATCCAGCCCTACGACATCGCCGCCTAGCCCTACCAATTCCTTCCCGATTGTGCTTTCTTCGCAGGCGAATAAGCCTGGGGTGGGAACAGGGTGGCAAGTAGTGCGGTGAGCACTGATTATTATTCGATTCTCGGGGTTGCGCCGGACGCTCAGGAGGTCGTGATCCGGGCGGCCTATCGCGCGCTCATGCGTCACTACCATCCGGACGCCAATGCAGATCCCGAAGCCGAGCAGCGCGCGCAGGAGATCACCGCCGCATTCTCCGTCCTTCGCGATCCCGAAAGACGCGCCGAATATGACGCGCAGCGGGCCGGAGCCTGGTGGATCGAAGACGAGCCTCCGCTGCCGAAGCGCCGCCCGCCGGCGATGCGCGGAATTGCGCTCGCCTCGGCGGCGATTGCGCTCGCGCTCGTCATTGCGCTGTGGGCGCGCGGGCTGCCGGAGCCGCCGCGGCCAATGGGAAACACGCCCCCGCTTGCTAACCGGCAAGCTCCAGCGCCGAAGCCGCAGCCGGTGGTCGAGCTGGAGCCCGAATCCGAGCGCCTGGCGAAGCTCGGCGGCGACGCCGCGATCGTCCCGCCCGCACCGCCATCAGTGGCTCAAGTCGATCCAGTGACCGAGGCCTCGCTGCCGCCGCAGCCGGTGCCCGCGGCTCCCCGTGTCGCGCCGGTACGCATCGCGGCTTCCGCTCCACCACGCAGGATCGCACCAGCCACGCATGTAGCCACCGCCGCCCCGGTGGTGACCGCCACTTCTGTCGCCCCGACGAAAGCCCGCCCAGCTGCAGCTGACGTCTCTGCCGGCTGCAAGCCCGGCGAAACGGTCGTCGTGAGCGCCGGCTGCAAGAACGAGCGGGTCGCGATGCTCGACCGAATGGCGGCCGGCTACTTCAGCCAGTCCATGGCCCGTGCCGACGCGTCCAAGAAGCAGCTGCTGCTCACATCCCACACCCGCTCTGCTACAACGCGCGGAGCCTGTCATTCGGACTCCTGCCTCAGCGCCGCCTATCTCCGGCAGATCCGCGAGATTACCGCGATCATGGAAGACCGCCCGCTCCCGGCGCAATGAGCTTCGGCGCTAGCTGCGCCCGTTCCCCCACAGCATCCGTTTCAGCACCCGGTCCTTCAGCACATAGTGATGGTAGAGCGCCGCGAGCGCGTGGAGCAGCGCGATGATCACGATCGCCCAGCCGACCCATTCGTGAAAATCGTGGATCTGGTGCCGCGTCGGCCGGTCCAGCTGACCGAAGGGCCCCGGGATCGCGAACAGCCCGAAGAAGCCCGCGGGGTGACCCTGCGCCCAGCGGAAGAGGAACCCGAGCGCGACCTGAGCGACGAGCAGCACGTAAAGCAGATAATGCGCGCCCTTCGATGCGAGCTTCACCCAGCCCGCCTCGATGGATCCGACCTGGTGCCCGGGGATCCAGCGCCAAACAAGACGCGCGACGACCACGGCAGCCAGCAGGACGCCCAGCGACACATGCAGGCTCTGAAGCGTCTCCTGGATCGGCTTGGCGAAGGAGTCCCAGCTGATCGCAAGCCCGAAAAGCGCGAACACCAGCACCGCCGTCGCCCAGTGCAGCGCAATCGCGACCGGATCGTAATTCGTCCCGTCGTCACCCGCGACGATGCGCGTTGCGGTATCGAAGCCGGTCTCTCGTCTCGTCATACGCTGCTCCAAACACGGGCAGCGTCAATTCCTGGCCGGCGGAAGCGGTTCCGACGGTTGCCGCTTCGCCGCTCGCCTGTAATGAGCTTAGCCGGAAGAGGGATTTGAATGGCGTTCAGCAGGTTTGCGTTCATCGCCGCGGCACTTGCGCTCGCCGCGCCATTGTCGGCGGAAGTGCAGCCTGCGGTCCAGCCGGGCGGCGACATACCGGCCAATTTCCACCCGACCTACGTTCCCCCGATCCCGCCCGGCGGAGACATCCCCCGCGCCTTCGTTCCCCCGCGAACCGGCTTCCAGTACGTCCGGCGCGAAGCCATGATCCCGATGCGCGACGGGGTGAAGCTCTACACGGTGCTCATCATCCCGAGGGGCGCCGGCAGGTTCCCGATCATGCTCGACCGCACGCCCTATTCGGCGAAGAAGGCGACAGGCCGCGGCGTCTTCGGGCCGCTTCCCGAGAACATCCTCTCCCCGGCCTACGCCGAGCTCGTCCGCGCGGGCTTCATCGTCGCGGTCCAGGACGTTCGCGGCAAGTACAAGTCCGAGGGCGATTACGTCATGAACCGCCCCCTGCGCGGTCCGCTCAACAAGACCGCCGTCGATCACTCCACGGATGCGTACGACACGATCGACTGGCTGGTGAAGAACGTGCCTGAATCGAACGGCCGCGTCGGCACGATCGGCACGAGCTACGACGGCTTCACCACGTTGATGAGCCTCGTGAACCCTCACCCGGCGCTCAAGGCCGCGGTGCCGATCAATCCGATGGTCGACGTATGGAAGGGCGACGACTGGTTCCACAACGGCGCCTTCCGCGAGGAGATGATCAGCTACGTCTACGGCCAGACGGCGAACAAGCAGTCCGACGAGGAGTGGTTCACCGGCGGCTACGACGATTACAACACCTACCTGCGCTACGGCTCCGCGGGCGCCTACGGCCACGCGATGGCTATGGACCAGCTGCCCTTCTGGGAGCGGCTGACTCAGCACCCCGCCTATGACGAATATTGGCAGGACCAGGCCGTCGACCGCATCCTTGCAGCGAGCCCGCTTGCCGTCCCCACCCTGCTCGTCGGGAGCCTTTGGGACCAGGAAGATATCTACGGCGCGCCCGCCGTCTTCAACGCGGTGAAGTCGAGCCCCAACGCGCTCCTGGCACTAGGTCCCTGGCATCATGGCCAGGTCA
>DASVXR010000197.1:0-3901 GCA_036392595.1 Sphingomicrobium sp. | reverse complement strand
TTTTCTTCCTCTCGATCAAAGTACCACTTTGATCGAAACCATGGTGGGCCCGGAAGGATTCGAACCTCCAACCTAGCCGTTATGAGCGGCCGGCTCTACCGTTGAGCTACAGGCCCTCACCGGTCCCAGTCGAGATAGTCCGAGCGAGCCGCGCCGCCAAGTCAGGCGCGCGGGAAGACCAAAGTGAAACCTGAAGGAGACGTCACCAGGTCTCCGCCCGCGATCCGCGCGAGGCCGCGGACGAGCCTCAGCGAAAAGCCGTTCGCGGCCGCGGAGCTTGCGTCGAACAGTTGCGCGTCCGACGCTCCTTTGAGCCCGGCCGGGCGGCTGATGGAAAAACGGCAATTCTCGCCCGCCTGCTCGACCGACAGGCGCAGTGTCTCGCCGGCCTCCGCAGCTCCGATGACGGCCGTGCACAGCCGGAAGATCAAGCGGTCGGCAAGCTCCGGCTCGATCGCCGCGGCGGCGATCCGCTGTGCTCGGGCGATCTCCAGCTCAACCTTGCGCTTGGCTGCAATGTCCCTGAGCGAATCCGCCGCGCGATCGAGCTGCTCGCCGAGGTCGACTCGGCGCCCTTCGCTTGCCCGGTCGGAGTGGACCTGCGCCGCGAAATCCAGGTCGTCGATCGCGCTCAGCAGGATCCGCGCCTGCGCGACTATCTCCGCCGCACGCTCGCGATAGCGGCGATCGGCCGGTCCCAGGTACTGGCCGTCGATGATCTCGGCGAAACCGATAATGGCGTTCAGGGGCGTCTTGATCTCGTGCACGAGCTCGCGGAGCGAGTCTGGATCGGAGAGGATCTCGAGCGTGTCGCTCCTCTCGGTTGTAGGCGCGTCCCGAAGCGCAATCCCTCGGTAGCCCGCAAATCGGCCGTCCGCCGGCTCGAAGGCCGGGACTCCCGTGATCTTCCATTCCCCCGACACGAGGCCGTCGCCGGCAAGGACCATCGTTCCATCGCGGAAGGGTGCGCGCATCGCGAAGGCCCGCACCACCTCCTCGTCCAGGCGATTGCCTTCATTGTCCGGGATCCTGGCGATGGAACGTCCGATCAGCGGACCGCGCGGCGCTCCGTCGACCCAGGCAATCTCTCCCCCGGGGCCGCACTCCCAGCGGAACAGCATGGGCGCTGCGGCTGCCGGAATGGGCGCTGTCGCCGGCCGGCCCGCCTGGGGCAAGCCGCGATGGCGTCGGCGGCGTTCGATCCGCGCGACGACTTCGCTGAGCGAAGGTCCGGCAGGCGCTGCGGGCGCCGGCGGCGCTCGCTTGGGCTTAGGCTTCTCGCGTTGGGGCTCGACCAGAGCCTCGGTCGCGTCTGGCTCCGATGGTCGCTTCGCCTTCGGCTTCTGCGCCTCCGGCTCAGCCGCGGGCTCCGATGGCTCCGGCTCCGGCTCAACGACGGGCTTCTCCGCCTCGGGCTCGGGCTCCGGCTCGACGAGAGTTTCGGTGAGATGCGCCTCCGGTGTGGCCATCTCCGGATGCAAGGCCTCTACGAACTGCCTTGTCTCGTCATCCGCGCCGGCCACGAGCGCTCGCCACTGGTCGGGCTCGAGCGTTGCGGCCGCGAGCACTGGGGCCGAAACCGATAGCCGGTCGGAGGCGAAATATTGAAGAAGGCCGAGCGGCAGCGGCAAGGCGGCGATGGCGCGTGCAGCGGCCGCGCGCAGATTCTCATCCACGTTGGGAGCATCGGCCCGGATCGACTCAAGCGCCTTCGCGACCACCGGGCTCGCGCTGTGCGGGCCGGCGCGCGCGACGAGGTCGACGAGCTGCCGCCAGCGCACCGCCGCATCATGACGGTCGCTTGCCGGCTGGCTCAACACGGTCAGCAGTCGATCGTCAAACCGCACCGAGGTTCCCGCTCCTTAAGACGCACTGAGTACAGCTCTCTATGCGGTCGAAGGACGAGCGCTAAGTAAGATTTCGTTAACCATCCCGAAACGGGACGGCCCCGAAATCGGCGCCCTGCAGATCCGTCGGTCACAAAAAAAGGGCGCCGGCTCATGTCCGACGCCCCCTTAAGGCAAATGCACCTTGGCTTTGGGCCTAGGCCTTGTTCTGCAGGTACAGCAGCCAGAACTGGGCCACTCCAGCGCGCGCGCCGGTGACCGACTTGAGGGCGGCGGTTGCTCCCGCCCTGTCACCCGCCGCGGCCAGCGCGACGCCGATCCGCTCGTTGATCAGGTTCGCGTCCATGCCCTTCGCCTTGGCCGCCTTGTAGGTGTCAGCCGCCTTCGAATATTCGCCGAGGCCGTAAAAGCGGTCGCCGATGCGGAGCAGGGCAGCGCCCGTCCCGGCCGACTTGACGGCGGCCGAAAGCTCACCTGCAGTCACCCTCGGCTTGGCCTTGAGCGCTGCCGCGATAGCCTTCAGGTCCGCACTGCTCTCGACGCCGCTCGCCTTGTCGAGCACCGTCTGACCCTCGATGAAGTTGGACTGTTCCTTCAGCGCGTTCAGATAGGCCGAAAGATCGGATGGAGTCAGCGCGCCGGTCAGGCTCATGAGCCGCATCAGGTCGATCACGCTCTCTTCGTCAGGGTGATTGACGTTGCGGAAGACGGCGATGGAATCGCGCCAGCTGGAGGGGCTCGGGTAGGCCGTCAGCCACTGACGAGCGAGGTTCGTCGCTTCCGGCAGCTGGGCGTCATAAGCGAGCCCGAGGGCGCGCTTGTACACCGCCTCCTCAGGCTTCTGACCCGCTGCCAGCTTGATCTGGATGGCGCGTTCCATGCTCGCGACCGCCTCGGCCTTGCGGCCTTGCGAGAAGCGCGCTTCGCCGAGATCGACCTGGGCGTCGGCATTGGTCGAATCGAGCGAAATCGCCCGCTCGAAGGCGGCGGCAGCCTTGTCGAGCTGCTTGCCCTCGTAAAGCCTGGCCCCGAGGTCAACGTACAGGCGCGACATCTGCGGCGCATCGATGTAGCCCGAGGCTGCGAGCGTATCGATCGCAGCCGACAGCGCGGCATTGTCCTTGCTGGCGAGCGCGGCCTGGACCTGCAGCTTGCCGAGGATCACTTTGTCTTCCTTCGTGGTCGCGACCGCCTGTGCAGCGGCGATTTTCGCCGGGATGGAGGCGAGGTCGTTGGCCTTGATCGCAGCCTGGAGGTCGGCAAGCGCCTTCAGCGCGCCCTTCGACGGGTGCACATTGGTCGCGTTCTGGCTCTGCGCGGCCTGTGCTTGCGGCGCCCGAGCCGTCGCACCGGGTTGAGCAAGGGCCGGCGTGGCCGCGCTCGCGGCGAGAAGCGCGACCAGCGCGCGCGTCGTGATCTTCATGGTCTAAATTCTCCCGTTTCCGCCATTCACGGCGGCCAGTTCCACTTGACGAAGTCGCTTAGTCCCGCACTGCGGGCAGGCCAAGGCTTATGAGATAGGGCGCCTGAACCCGATTTGAACCCTTCTCTCTTCGCGCGTGCGCGTATGCGCGCGCGGGGTGGCGCTCGTGCATATGATGCACTACCTAGGCCCTGGGGCGGGCAGAACAATCTGCACTCCCTCTGTGCACCCCCAATGACAGGACCCTTTCTTGGCCAGCCAGCCTCCGGTCGACGACCTCAACGACGCTAATCCTCCGCCTCCCGGCGACAGCGACATCGCTCCCATCTCCATCGTCGAGGAGATGAAGACCAGCTACCTCGATTACGCGATGAGCGTGATCGTGAGCCGGGCGCTGCCCGACGTTCGCGACGGCCTCAAGCCCGTTCACCGCCGGATCCTGCACGCCTGTCAGGAGGCGGGCTATGTCGCCGGCCGGCCTTATCGCAAGTCGAGCCGCATCGTCGGCGACGTCATGGGTAAATATCACCCGCACGGCGACCAGGCGATCTACGACGCCCTCGCTCGCATGACCCAGAGCTGGTCGATGCGCGTCCCCCTGATCGACGGCCAGGGCAATTTCGGCTCGATG
>DASVXR010000196.1:0-3442 GCA_036392595.1 Sphingomicrobium sp. | reverse complement strand
AGGTCCGCCTGGCCGGGAACGAACGCGTCCTGCTCGGCCTTGGGCCAGCTCGGGTCCGGCGGCGCGATATAATAGACCGACGGCAGGTTCTTTTCGTACGGGCCAGGGATGTTGATGTAGGCGAAGTTCTGCCGGTTGTAGGGCGGCGCCTCCTCGACCTTGGCTTCCTCGGGTCCGGGAATTGTCACGATATCGTGGTCGATGATGAACTGCTTGAGCCCGGCGAGCTGCGCTCGAGCCCCCGCGACGGCGCCTCCCTGCGGCTTGTTGGCGCTCATCTTCGCCATGCAGGCTTCGATCGTCTGGCCGGGGGCATAACGTGAGCAGGCTTGACCGAGCAGCTTCTGGTTCGACGCCAGGTCGGCCCGGCCGATCTGCTCGAGCTGCTCCACCGGGGTCGTCACCATTTCGGTATCGGCAAGCATGCGCTGGAACTTGGCCTTGCCGAGCGCGAAGTTCGGCTTCGACGATGCGCGCTGGCTCTCAACCCAGGCGACCGTATCCTTCATGGCCTTGACGGCGTTGTAAGTGGCCGTTTTCAGCGCCTGCTGGTCCTGAGGCGTGCCGACGCCCTTCCAGGCCGCCATTCCGTCGCCCGGATAATATTGGACGAAGCCGCCGAAGGCCGATTTGGCATAATCGACGAAGCTCGTGGCCATCGGCGTCTGGATGTTGGCGCGCATCTGCTCGGTCGCTCGAGGAACGTTCTGCAGGAACTTGATGTAGGCTCTCAGCCTCTGTTCCTTCGGCGCGTACGGGACCGTGATATACACCGATGGATCGACGTAACCGAGATAGGACGCGGGGTTGTGGTGGAGCTGGTCGGCCCCCGTCGGGTCGATCCAGAACAGCTGGCCTTTGGCAACGGCGATCAGATAGTCGCGCTCGAAACGCTGCTCGGGGTTGAGCTTGTCGTCGGTGAAGCCCTGAGCGTCCGCAATGGCTTTCTTGAGCCGGTCAACGTCTGCGCTGATTCCCTGCGGGGAGAGGTCGGCAATCTGGCCGTCGAACTCATGGCGTCCCTGCTGGACCGCAAAGCCGGGATTCGCCTTGAAGCTCGCCTCGATGAAATTGTTGACGAAGGAGGGCCAGTCGCCTGCCTGGGCCGAAGCCTGGCCATTACCGCCCCCTTCTGGCGCATTGGAAACGCGGCAGCCTGAGACGACCAATGCGGCCGCGATGGCCGACGCGACTAGAAGTGCACGCATTCCTCTCTCCTCTCGAGGAGCGTTGCGTAGATGCGGGCCTTCGGAACGGCAATAGAGCCTCTGCGAACGGACGAGCAGCAGCAGGAGCAGCAGGGCAGACCTCGGCCAAATCGCCTGATATGCGCCGGGAATGGACGGCATTTCGCTCGCCCCGATCGGAGTCCTTCTCCTCGTCGCGTGCCTCATCGCGATGCTCTCGAGGAGGCTCGGGCTGCCCTACATCGTCGGCCTGGTGGTCGCCGGGTTCCTGATCACGCTGATGCCCAACGCTCCCGCTTTGCCGCTCTCGCGCGGCTTGATCTTCAACATTTTCCTGCCGCCGCTCGTGTTCGAAGCCGCGCTCCAGCTGTCCTGGCCGCGGTTCCGGCATGAGCTTCCGCTGACATTCGCGCTTGCCTTCATCGGAGTGGGGATCGCGACCGCGATCGTTGCAGCCGGAATGCACTACATCGTCGGCTGGAGCTGGATCGGCGCGGCGTTGTTCGGAGTGCTGATCGCCGCGACGGACCCGGTGTCGGTGATTGCGGCCTTCCGGGAAATGCGGTGCCAGCCGCGCGTCTCGATGGTGGTCGAATCCGAAAGCCTCCTGAACGACGGAGTGGCCGCGGTCGGCTTCGCCGTCCTCTCCGCCATCGCGGCGGGCGCTTCGCCTGGCGTCGCGAGCGTCGTTCCCGCCTTCCTGTGGACGCTCGGCGCGGGGCTCATCATCGGGCTTGCGGTCAGCACAGCCATCCTGATCCTCGTCGGCCGGACAAAGGACCCGCTCGTCGAGATCACTTTGACGACGATCGCCGCGTACGGGTCTTTCCTCATCGCCGAGGACGTCCATGCCTCTGGAATCATCGCCGCGCTCGCGGCGGGCCTTTTGGTCGGCAATTTCGGCTGGGAGAGCGCCATTTCCGTCGAGGGGCGCGAGCGGGTCCGCTACGCCTGGGAATATTTCGCGTTCCTCGCCAACAGCTTCGTCTTCATCCTCATCGGGATGAACGCAGCCAGCCAGCCGCTCGCGCAGCTGGGCTCGGTTGCCGCCGGGGTGGCGATCCTGCTGGTGCTCGCCGGGCGCGCACTTTCAATCTATCCGATCGCTACCCTGTTCAGCCGCTCGCGGTGGCGGCTGCCTGCCACGTATCAGCACACCTTGTTCTGGGGGGGTCTGAGAGGCGCCCTCGCGCTCGCTTTGGCGCTCGCGGTCCCGCCGAGCGTGCCCGAGAGAGATGCGATCATCGTCACGGCCTTCGTCGTCGTCGCTTTCTCAATCCTGGTCCAGGGCCTCACCATGCCCTGGCTGATCAGGCGCTTCGACCTCAGTCACCAGCATGCCGAGGAGCCGGTTGCCGCGCCCGCCGCGTCTGGCTAGTCGCGGCGAAGTGAGCCTCATCCCCGAGCCGTTCCGGATTGCCGCGTTCAGGGCCTATTGGCTGTCGCGGCTGACCACGACGATCGCGCAAATGGCGATGGTCGTGATCATCGGCTGGCAGGTCTACGGAATCGCCCGTCACACCATGGGTCTGAAGGCCGCGACGTTCCAGCTCGGCCTCGTCGGAGTCGTCCAGTTCGTCCCCTTATTCGCGCTGACGCTGGTGGCCGGCTGGACGGCGGACCGGCTCGACCGGCGCCATGTAGCCCGCGCGGCGATCGCGCTGGAGCTCCTCTGCGCCGCAGCCCTCGCGTGGCTGACGTGGAAGCAGTCGATCACGCTTCCCGAACTGTTCGGAATCGCCGCGCTCCTCGGAGTAGCGCGCGCTTTTGCAATGCCCGCGCTCCAGGCGCTCGCGCCCAATCTAGTGCCGCGCGAGATCCTGCCGCGAGCGATCGCCCTGAGCTCCATCTCCTGGCAAGTGGGAGCGATCACGGGCCCGGCGCTTGGCGGCTACCTCTACGCAATCGCGCCGCACATGCCCTACACCGTCGCGGTAGCGCTGTTCGCGCTGGCGTTCGCCTGCCAATTGCTGATCGGGCCCACGCCGCACAGCTCCGTCGACAGGGAGCGCCATCCGTTCAAGCAGATGGTGGACGGCTTACATTACGTGCGCAGGAACAGGATCGTGCTGGGAGCGATTTCGCTCGACCTTTTCGCGGTGCTGCTCGGCGGCGCGACCGCGCTCCTGCCGGTCTATGCGCGCGATGTCCTGCACGTCGGCTCGCAAGGACTGGGTCACTTGCGCGCGGCGCCGGCCGTGGGCGCAACTCTCGCGGCCGCATGGTTCTCATTCCGGCCGCTCAAGCATGAGGTG
>DASVXR010000195.1:0-6845 GCA_036392595.1 Sphingomicrobium sp. | reverse complement strand
AAGGGCGACGACTGGTTCGCGGTGGACGTCTCCGGGGAGACGGTCTCGCGCACGGCGCCGGAGCTCTGGCGTCAAGACGCCAGGCTGAACCTCGAGCGCTCCCTTCGCCTTGGCGACGAGCTCGGCGGCCATATCGTCACCGGCCACGTCGATGCGGTGGCGGAGGTAATCGGCGTCTACCCCGAAGGGGACTCGACCCGGATCGGCATCAGGGTTCCCCGCGAGCTTGGCCCGATGATCGCTCCAAAGGGCTCCGTTGCGCTCGACGGAGTGTCGCTGACCGTCAACGAGGTCGGCGAGGGCGAAGACGGGTCGACTCACTTCTCGGTCAACATCATTCCCCACACCGCGAACGAGACCACGCTCGGCAATATCGGCCAAGGTCGACAGCTGAATGTCGAAGTCGACGTGCTCGCCCGCTATATCGATCGGATGCTGGCCGCTCGCGCACAATAGGAACACATCTGTTCCTCCTTTTCATCACACCACAATGTGATATTGGCCTTCCATGAGCACGACTCTCATCGAACGGCTGAACGCCATCATCGAAACCGGCGAGATCAGCCGCGCCGGCCTCGCGCGAGCCGCGGGGCTACACCCCAACTCGCTGAGGAAGCTGGGACAGCCTGACTGGAACCCGACGGCGGACACGCTCGGACGGCTCGAGAAGCTGATTCAGCGCGGAACGACAGAGGTGCTCGTCGGAACCGAGGCGATCATCAACGAGGCGCGCAACGGGCGGATGTTCATCCTCGTCGACGACGAAAGCCGCGAGAATGAAGGCGACCTGGTCATCCCGGCACAGATGGCGACTCCGGAGGCGGTCAATTTCATGGCTCGGCACGGGCGCGGGCTGATCTGCCTCGCACTCACCAAGGAACGCGCGGACCAGCTCGGCCTCGAGCCGATGACGCGCACCAACCGCAGCCGCAACGAGACGGCGTTCACCGTCTCGATCGAGGCCAAGGAAGGCATTTCGACCGGGATCAGCGCCGCCGACCGGGCGCGGACCATCGCTGTCGCAATCGACGCGACCAACGGACCTGACGCGCTGGTCTCTCCGGGCCACGTATTCCCCCTGGTGGCAAAGCCCGGCGGAGTGCTCGTCCGCGCCGGCCATACCGAGGCAGCCGTCGACGTATCCCGTCTTGCCGGTCTCAATCCCAGCGGCGTCATTTGCGAGATCATGCGCGAAGACGGGACGATGGCCCGCCTCGACGACCTGATGGACTTCGCCCGCGCGCACCGGCTGAAGATCGGCACGATCCGCGACCTCATCGCCTACCGGCTGAAGAAGGACCATCTCGTCGAGCGGGTCGCCACCGCGCCGTTCACGGCCGGGAGCGGCGGACAGTGGCAGGCCCAGGTCTTCCGCGACAAGGCCAGCGGCGAGGAGCAGCTGGCGCTCGTCCACGGCGCCATCGACACGGATAAGCCGGTGCTGGTGCGGATGCACAGCCTGGACCTCTTCGCCGACGTGCTCGGCGAGGCGGGGCCGCGCTCGGGCGTGCTGCACGGAGCGATGCGGATGATCGAGGAGGAAGGTTCCGGCGTCGTCGTCGCGCTCCACGCCGCCGCGCCCGGATCGCTGTCGCGTTCCATCGATCTTCGCGCCGGAAAGCCCGCCGAAGCGGGCGATGCGGTGCGCGGCTACGGCACTGGGGCGCAGATTCTCGCCGCGCTCGGAATCCACGACATGATCCTGCTCTCGAACACGCGCCACTCGCCGGTCGCGCTCTCCGGCTATGGGCTGGCGATCGTCGGCGAGCGGCCGATCGTGCCGGCGGAGTGACGTCATGAGCACGATCCTTCTCGCCGAGGCGAGATTCTATCCGCATCTCAACGACATGCTGCTCGAAGGCGCTCGCTCCGCGATCGAAGCCGCGGGGCATCGGCATGAGACGCTGACGGTCCCTGGCGCTCTCGAGCTCCCCGGCGCCATTGCGCTCGCGGCGAGGAGCGGCCGCTTCTGCGCCTTCGTGGCGCTCGGCGTGGTCATCCGCGGCGAGACCTATCATTTCGAGATCGTCTCGGAGGAAAGCGCCCGAGCGCTCATGGACCTCACGACCCAGGGCTATGCGATCGGCAACGGCATCCTCACGGTCGAGAACGAGGAGCAGGCGATCGTCCGCGCCGATCCCCGCCAAGGCGACAAGGGCGGCCACGCCGCGCGCGCCGCCCTTGCCCTGTACGACATCAGGGCGAAGTACGGGCCCTAAGCGGCTTCCGCCTCGTCATAGGGCGGATAATCGACGTAGCCGCGCGCATCGCCCGAATAGAAGGTCGAACTGTCACCCGGGCTCAGCGGCAATCCGCGGCAGAGGCGGCGGACGAGGTCCGGGTTGGCGATGAACGGACGTCCGAAGCTGATCGCGTCCGCGATGCCCTCCGCCATTCGCGCCCGGGCGCTCGGCCCGTCATAGTCGCTGTTGAGCGCGATCTTGCCCGAGTAGAGTGACCGCATGGCTTCGCTGACGGGCTCGGTCGGGATCGCGCCCGCGCTGGTCGGCCGATGCGCCTCGCGAAGCTCGATCCACGGTACGCGAAGCTCCTCCATGCGCTGCGCAACCGCCATGAACAGGAGCAGCGGATCAGCGTCGTCGACGCCCTGAGTCAGGATGTTGGTCGAGAATCGGATGCCGACGCGGTCCATCCCGATCTCGGCGCCGGCTGCCTCCAGCACTTCGGTCATGAAGCGCAGTCGGTTCTCGATCGATCCGCCATATTCGTCGGTACGGAAATTCGCCCTGTCGCGGAGGAATTGGTCGATCAGATAGCCGTTGGCGCCGTGGATCTGCACGCCGTCGAAGCCGCCCGCGATCGCGTTGCGCGCCGCAGCCGCATAATCGCCGATGATCCGGCGGATGTCGTCGCGGGTCGCCTCGCGCGCCTCGACGTACGGCTTCTTGCCGGCATAAGTGTGCGCGTAATCGGGCGCCGTCGTGGCCGACGACGACACCGGCTGTCCACCGCCCAAGTCAGGGTGGACCACCCGACCCATGTGCCAGAGCTGCGCGACGATCCGGCCGCCGGCCTGGTGCACGGCATCGGTGATGATCTTCCACCCCTCGACCTGCACCTCGTTCCAGAGGCCGGGAGCGTTGGGCCAGCCGAGGCCTTCGCGGCTGATCCCGGTGGCTTCCGAGATGATCAGCCCGGCGCTCGCGCGTTGCGCGTAATAAGCCGCCATGAGCTCGTTCGGCACGGCGTCACGGTTGGAGCGTGCACGAGTGAGCGGCGCCATCAGGATTCGGTTGGGAAGCTCAATCGAACCGAACTCAACAGGATCAAACAGACCGGCCATACGCGTCCTTTCGAATGTGGGATGTGCCCGCAGTTGCGCGGCGTCAGATAGGGTCGGACGGTCGCGGCTCAAAATCGAATTCAGCCGAGGAGGTCATAAGGCAGATTTATCGAGCATGGCGGAGCTTTCGCCTTTCGCAACGGTGCCGAAGACCCTAATCGCCGGGCGTGAGCGAGCCGCAACACCACCGTTTTGCCTTTCCGGCCCTCCTGATTGGCAGCAGCGCGCTGGCGTTCGGACCGTGGCTCGTCCGCTTATCGGGTGTCGGCGCGGTCGCGGCGGGCTTCTGGAGGCTTGCGCTGGCGCTCCCCTTCTTGTTCGTCATCGCCGCGATGACCCGCCAGCCTGTCCACTGGCCCGGCCGCAAGCTCGCGCTGGTAATAGGTTTTGCCGCCTTCTTCTTCGCCGCCGACCTCGCCGCCTGGCACATGGGCATCCACCTCACCAAGCTCGGCAACGCGACCCTGTTCGGCAACACGTCGAGCCTGATCTTCGCCCTCTGGGGGCTGTGGCTTGCGCGGAGACCGCCATCGCGAACGCAGGCCGCGGCGCTCGGGCTCGCCGCCCTCGGCGCGGCCTTGCTGATGGGAAGCAGCGCCGAACTCTCGCTGGAGCACGTCAAGGGCGACCTCCTCGCCCTCCTCGCGGGCCTGCTCTACACCGGCTATCTCATCGCGGTTCAGCAGGCGCGGCGGTCGCTTGCGCCGCTGCCCATGCTGTTTCTCGCGAGCCTCTTCGGGGCAGCGATGCTGCTCCCGGTCTCGCTGCTGCTTGGAGAGCAGATCATTCCGTCGAACTGGACATTCGTCATGATTTTGGCGCTCAGCAGCCAGGTCATCGGCCAGGGACTGCTGGTCTATGCGATCGGCGCGCTGTCGCCGCTGGTGGTCGGCCTCACGCTGCTCACCCAGCCCGCGATCTCGGCGCTCGTGGGCTGGCTTGCTTACGGCGAGACGCTGTCGCCCCTGGACTGGATCGGTGCCGGGGCCATCGCCGCGGCTCTCGTGCTGGTGCGCCTTCCCGAGAAGGGGTTGCGCGCGCCCGTCGAGCAGCCCACTTGAGCCGGATGGAGAGCCCGAGTCCTCTCGAACAGCTCCGCCGCCGGCTCGCTCTCGCGGTCGGCGAGAATGCGGTGTTCGACGGCTGGACAAGGCAAGCGGTCGATAGCGCTGCGGCGCAGTTGGGGATCGATCCGGTCCAGGCGCGCCTCGCCTTCCCGAAGACCCAGGCGGGGATGATCGACCGTTATATCCAGGAGGTCGACCGGGCGCTCGAAGCCTGGTTCACGCCCAAGCGGCTGCAGGGCATGAAGATCCGCGAGAAGATACGATCGCTGATCTGGCACCGGCTCGAGATCATGGGGCCAGCCCGCGAGGCCGTCCGGCGCGGGCTCGCCATCCTCGCAATGCCGCAGAACGTGCCGCAGGCGCTTCGCACTGGCTGGCGCACGGCGGACCTCATGTGGCGGATCGCGGGCGACACGAGCACCGACTTCAACCATTATACCAAGCGGATGACGCTCGGAGTCGTCTATGCCTCGACCATGCTGGTCTGGCTCGACGACCAGAGCGAGGGCTGGCAGGAGACCGCCGCCTTCCTCGACCGGCGGATCGACGACGTGATGAAGATCGAGAAATTGAAGGCGGAATGGCGCGGCTCCTCCGGGCAGCGTCTCAGCCTCTCGCGCTTCCTCGGACGCCTCAGGTACCCGCCTAGGTGATTTACCTATTGGCGACTGACGCCGCTTCGGCGATTCACTATGGAAGTCCAAAGTCGTTAATGATAATCAGTCGCAAGAATGAACGCGCTTTTCCAGCCCGACTCCATCGGACTCGACCAGCTGAAGGTCGGGACGAAGGCGCGCGTCGCCTCGATCGACTGGGCGTCCCTCGAGGAGGCCGAGGGTAATCGCCTCCGCCATTTCGGCTTCGATGAGGGCATTTCTGTTGAGCCGTTGCATCTCGGCCCGTTTGGACGCGATCCGATCGCGATCCGCGTCGGGCGGATGACCGTCGCCATCCGTCGCCGGCACGCCGGAGCGATTCGCGTCATTCCGCTGGTCAGGTGAACCCGCTCCCCCTCGTTGCCGTCGCCGGCAGCCCCAATGCCGGCAAGAGCGCGCTGTTCAATGCGCTGACGGGCGCCCGCCAGAAGGTCGGCAATTACCCGGGCGTGACGGTCGAGCGCCATTCGGGCCGACTGACCCTCGCCGACGGCCGCCCGGTCGAAATGGTCGACCTGCCCGGCGCCTACAGTCTCGAGCCCGCAAGCCCCGATGAAGCGGTCACTCGGGACGTCCTGCTTGGTCAGCAGAAAGGGGAGCGCCAGCCCGATGCGCTGGTCATCGTCCTCGACGCGTCCAACCTCGACAATCATTTGCGCTTCGCCCTGCAGCTGATCGAGCTCGGCCATCCGACGCTCATCGCCCTCAACATGGTCGATCTTGCCAAGCGCGACGGGCTGGAGCTCGATCCCAAGGCGCTTGAGCGGGAGCTCGGAGTGCCCGTGATCGAGACGGTCGCGGTCCGCCGCCGCGGCATCGCCGAGCTGCAAGCGGCGCTCGACGACATGCTCTCGGCGCCCTTCTGCGGCGTGAGCAAGCCGGTGAAGAGCGACCTCATCCACCTCCAGCGGCGTGCCCGCGAGATCGCGACCGCAGCGGTGGTAAGCGAGACTCCGGTCCGCCGCTGGACCCACCGGCTCGATGCGGTCCTGCTTCACCCCATCCTGGGTCCGCTGATCCTCGCCGTAATCATGTTCGTCATGTTCCAGGCGGTCTTCGCCTGGAGCGAGGCGCCCAAGTCATGGATTGAGGACGGAGTCGCCTGGCTCGGGGCTCAGGCATCGGCAGCGCTCCCGCCCGGCCTGCTGCGCTCGATGGCCGTCGACGGGGCGATCGCCGGCGTCGGGGCGGTGATCACCTTCCTCCCGCAGATCCTGATCCTTTTCTTCTTCATCCTGCTGCTCGAGGGCACCGGCTACATGGTCCGCGCGGCCTTCTTGATGGACCGGCTGATGCATGGCGTCGGCCTCTCGGGCCGGGCGTTCATTCCGCTCCTGTCGAGCTTCGCCTGCGCCGTTCCGGGGATCATGGCGACGCGCACGATCGACGATCCCAAGGACCGGCTGACGACGATCCTTGTCGCGCCGCTGATGACCTGCTCGGCGCGGCTTCCGGTCTATACGTTGATCATCGCCGCCTTCATCCCGCAGCGTACCGTCGGCTGGGGCATCGGGCTGCAGGGCCTGGTGATGTTCGGCCTCTACGTCGCCGGGATCACCGGGGCGCTCGCCGCCGCTTATGTGCTCCGCCGCGGCGTCCTCAAGGGCGGCGGCGGCGGCTTCATGATGGAGCTTCCGAAATACCAATGGCCGCCGCTCAAGGACGTCGCCATCGGCCTCCTCACCCGGGCCGAGATCTTCCTCAAGCGCGCCGGCACGATCATCCTTGGAACAACGATCATCCTCTGGGCGCTCGCCAGCATCCCGCAGGCCGCACCGGGACAGAAGCAGAGCGAGGTGTCGATCGCGGGCCATATCG
>DASVXR010000194.1:0-4058 GCA_036392595.1 Sphingomicrobium sp. | reverse complement strand
GGAATCCTGAAGATCGACGTGCTCGCGCTCGGAATGCTGACCTGCATCCGCAAATGCTTCGACCTGGTGCGGCAGCATCACGGCGAGGAGTGGAGCCTCGCGACCATCCCGCAGGAGGTGCCCGAGGTTTACGACATGCTCTGCCAGGGGGATTCGCTCGGCGTGTTCCAGGTCGAGAGCCGGGCGCAGATGAACATGCTTCCGAGGCTCAAGCCGCGCTGCTTCTACGACCTCGTGATCGAGGTCGCGATCGTCCGGCCGGGGCCGATCCAGGGCGACATGGTCCATCCGTACCTCAAGCGCCGGAGCGGCAAGGAGCCGGTGACCTTCCCCTGCCCCGATCCCGAGCACGGGCCTGCGGACGAGCTCGAACGGATCCTCGGCCGGACGCTCGGAGTGCCGATCTTCCAGGAGCAGGCGATGAAGATCGCCATCGATGCGGCGAGGTTCAGCTCGGAGGAGGCGAACCAGCTAAGAAAGGCGATGGCGACGTTCCGGTCGAAGGGGAATATCGAGGTGCTGCAGGACAAGATGGTCGGGCGGATGGTCGAGCGCGGCTACGATCCCGATTTCGCCCAGCGTTGCTTCGACCAGATCAAGGGCTTCGGCGAATATGGCTTCCCGGAAAGCCACGCGGCGAGCTTCGCGCATCTGGTCTATGTCTCGAGCTGGCTAAAGTGGCGTTATCCGGCCGCGTTCGCGTGCGCCCTCTTAAACTCGCAGCCGATGGGATTTTACGCCCCGGCGCAGATCGTCCGCGACGCGCGCGAGCATGGCGTCGAGGTGCGCGAGGTCGATGTGAACCACTCAGACTGGGACTGCACGCTCGAGAACCTCCCCCTCCCGCAAGCGGGAGGGGGCCGGGGGGAGGGCCTGTCCGAGTCCAACAATCCCTCCCCCAACCCCTCCCGCTCGCGGGAGGGGAGTAGGGTCGCACTCCGCCTCGGCCTCAGGCAGATCGACGGGCTTCAGCGCGATGCCGCGGACAGAGTGGTTTCGCGCAGGCCCTATTCGTCCGTCGAGGACCTGCAGTCCCGCGGGCGAGTGCCGGTCCATGCGATTCAGCGGCTTGCGGCCGCCGACGCCTTCCGGTCGATCGACCTCGACCGGCGCGCGGCTCTATGGGACTCGCGCGCGCTCCACCAGGCGCCGGACCTGCCGCTCTTCACCTATGCCGAGGCTCGCGACGAAGGCTCGGAGGCCGAGCCGGCGCAGCTTCCGGCGATGCCGCTCTCCGAGCATGTGGTGAACGATTATCAGACCCTGCGCTTCAGCCTGAAGGCGCACCCGATGGGCTTCCTTCGCGAGCATTATGGGCGCTTAAAGTTCATCACCGCCGAGCAGCTGAAGAGCGTCCGTGACGGCAAGCGACTGTCGATCGCGGGCCTGGTGCTGATCCGCCAGCGGCCGGGGAGCGCCAAGGGGGTCGTCTTCATCACCATCGAGGACGAGACGGGGATCGCCAACCTGGTGATCTGGCCCGACGTGTTCGAGAAGCAGCGCAAGATCGTCATGGGGGCCCGGCTGATGGCGGTTCACGGCATCGTCCAGCGGGACGAGGACGATGGTGTGATCCACGTCGTCGCTAGGCGACTCGAGGACCATACGCACATGCTGCGCCACTTGAGCGAGGACATCATGGCCGCGCCGCTCTCGCGCGGCGATGCGCCCGGAGCCATGCGGCCTCCGGTCTCACGCCACCCTCGAGACGTCGAAGTCATCCCGAAGAGCCGCGACTTTCATTAACGCCGTTCATCGAAGCGCAAGCTCAATGAACCATTCTTGCCGCAAAGTTGGGCTAAGTAGGTGCCATGAAACGGATATTCGCCAAGGCTGCGCTCCTCGCGCTCGCTTTCGCCATTCCCGCCGCCGCATCGGCGCAGGAGCCGGTCGAAGGCAAATGGAGGAACCCCAAGAACACCGTCACGGTGAAGATCACCCCGTGCGGAAAGGCCTGGTGCGGCTATGTCGTCGCGGCGACCGAGCATGCCAAGCAGGGCGCTCGCGAGGGCGGCACCGAAAATCTCATCGGCACGCGAATCCTGACCGGCCTCAGGAAGACCGGCGACAACACATTCAAGGGCCAGGCCTTCGATCCCAAGCGCAACATGCACGCCGCCGCGATCGTGACCGTGGTCAGCCCGACGGAGCTGTCGGTGAAGGGCTGCAAATTCTACGGGCTGGTCTGCCGCGAGTGGCGCTGGACCCGCGCTAGCTGAGCGCAACTAAGCCGGTTCCGATCTCACCCGCCAGCACTGCTGCCTGGAGAGCGGCCATGTCGGGCGCCCAATAGCAATCGGAGCTGAAGCAGGCGGAAAGCTCGCGCACCTTCGAGTGCACCTGCCGGAGTTTCGCGCTCGTCTTCAGCGGCGCGTGAAAATCGACCGCCCTCGCGGCCGCCATCAGCTCCACGGCGACTACTCCGGCAGCGTTCCGGGCGATCTGCCCAGCCTTTCGCGCGGCGATGGGCGCCATGGAGACATGATCCTCCTGCCCGGCCGAGGTGGGGATGGAATCGACGCTGGCCGGAAAAGCGAGGCTCTTGTTCTCGCTGACGAGGGCGGCGGCGGTCACCTGCGGGATCATCATTCCCGAGTTCACCCCCGAATCCTCGGTCAGGAAGGGCGGGAGGCCGCTCATCTTCGGATCGATGAGGATCCCGACGCGGCGTTCCGAAAGTGAGCCGACCTCGCACAATGCCATGGCGATCGTGTCGGCGGCGAAGGCGACCGGCTGGGCGTGGAAATTGCCGCCGGAGATGGCGCTATCCTCATCGGGGAAGAGGATCGGGTTGTCGGTCACCGCTCCGGCCTCGATGGTCAGCGTGCGCGCGGCATTCTCCATGAGGTCGAGCGCGGCTCCCATGACCTGCGGCTGGCAGCGGAAGCTGTAGGGGTCCTGCACCTTGCCGCAGCGGGCGTGGCTGGCGACGATATCGCTGCCCTCGAGCAGGGCGTGAAGCGCCTCGGCAACGCGGATCTGCCCCGGCTGGCCGCGAAGCTCGGACACGCGGGGGTCGAACGGCTTCACGCTGCCTTTGAGGCCATCCACCGAGAGCGCGCCCGCGGCGATTGCCGCGGCGAACACACGCTCGCCAGCGAACAGCGCATCCAGGGCGAGCGCCGTCGAAGCCTGCGTCCCGTTGATCAGCGCCAGGCCTTCCTTCGGCCCGAGCTGCAGCGGCTCCATTCCGAGCTGCTGGAGCGCCTGTTCCGCCGGCATGGTCTCGCCCGCGAGATCCATGCTGCCGTAGCCCATCAGCGCCGCAGTCATGTGTGCGAGCGGCGCGAGGTCTCCGCTGGCGCCAACGCTGCCCTGCGCCGGGATGACCGGCATTGCGTCGCGGTCGAGCAGAAGCTGGAGCGCCTCGATCACGGCGGGCCTGACGCCGGAATGTCCCCGGCCGAGTCCGAGCAGCTTGAGCAGGATCATCAGCCGCGTGACGTGGCGCGGGAGCGGGTCGCCGAGCCCCGCGCTGTGCGAGAGGATCAGGTTGGTCTGCAGCTCGGCGAGGCGGTCGTCGGGAATGCGCGTGTTGGCGAGCAGGCCGAAGCCGGTGTTGACGCCGTAGACGGTCTCGCCGCCGGCGACGATGCGCTCGACTGAGGCAGCGGCGTCGGCAACGCGCTGCATCGAGGAGTCGTCGAGGCTCGCCTCTTCACCCTGCCAAAGGCGGCGAAGCGTCGAGAGATCGATATTCGTCGGGTCGAGCTTCACTGGTTCACCATCGGCAGGTGGACCCCGTGCTCACGAGCGCAGTCGATCGCAATGTCGTAGCCAGCATCGGCATGGCGCATCACGCCCGTGCCCGGGTCGTTCCACAGCACCCGCTCCAGCCGCCGCGCGGCATCGTCGGTGCCGTCGGCGACGATCACCATTCCGGCATGCTGCGAATAGCCCATTCCGACGCCGCCGCCGTGATGCAGCGAGACCCAGGTCGCGCCGCTCGCAGTGTTTAGAAGAGCGTTGAGCAGCGGCCAGTCGGAGACGACGTCGCTGCCGTCCTTCATGCTTTCGGTCTCGCGGTTGGGCGATGCCACCGAGCCGCTGTCGAGATG
>DASVXR010000193.1:0-1631 GCA_036392595.1 Sphingomicrobium sp. | reverse complement strand
ACCGGCGAGGACGAGGACAGCGTCAAGCAGCGGCTGCGCACCGGCACCGTCGTCACCACGGATGACCGCAACTGGGAGCTGCGCTACGCGGCGTCAGCGCTGCGCTTCAACCAGAGCC
The DNA here is from genome assembly GCA_036392595.1 of Sphingomicrobium sp. GTDB lineage: Bacteria > Pseudomonadota > Alphaproteobacteria > Sphingomonadales > Sphingomonadaceae > Sphingomicrobium. Next base: position 1,513 of record DASVXR010000193.1, on the reverse strand, counting down.
GGGCGGTCGCGATCGACATGGAGTCGGCCACCGTCGCGGCCCAGGGCTATCGCTTCCGGGTGCCGTACGGCACCTTGCTCTGCGTCTCCGACAAGCCGCTTCACGGCGAGCTCAAGCTACCCGGCCAGGCCAACGCCTTCTACGAGCGCGCAATCAGCCAACATCTGCGCATCGGGATCGAGGCGCTCGGGCTCCTTCAGCTCGAAGGCGAAGGCCTCCACAGCCGCAAGCTCCGGAGCTTCGACGAGCCGCCGCTGCGCTAGCTCTTTGGCGTGAGATCCGTGATCCGGCCGACAGGCGGCGCCTTGGGGTCACTGCCGAGATAGGATTCGAGCGCGTCCAGATCGAGGCCGGCATCAAAGGCATCTGTGCCCTCGTTCAGGACTGAGAAGCCGTCCCCGCCGCTCGCCAGGAAGTTGTTGACGGTGACGCGATATTTGGCGGCCGGGTCGATCGGCCTGCCATTCAGCTGCATCGACACGATCCGCTGCCCTTCGGGACGCGAGAGATCGTAAGCGAAGCGGAAATTCTCGGAAGGGACGAGCAGAGTGCCGACCTTCGCGATCCCGTTCTCGACCTTGAACTGCTGCTCGAGCAGCGCCTTGAGCTGCGCGCCGGTCAGCGTCTTGACGACGAGATTATTGCCGAAGGGCTGCAGCGCAAAAATCTGGCCGAAGGTCACCGACCCGTCCGCCTTCGGAACGAGGTCGCTGCGCACCCCGGTCGCGTTGATGAAGCTGATGTCCGCCGCTCCGAGGTTCCTTGGCCTCGTCGCCGCGAGCTCAGCATCGGCGATGAGGTTTGCCGCAGCGGATTCGTTGTCGGTCTCCGACCGGCGTGCCTCGCCGGACATATGCCCGACCACGCGCGCCGCGGCCGGCGCGGCCGCGTCGGTGTAGCGCTTCACGAGCGCGGCGATGCGCGGATCCGCTGTGCCATCGCCGATCATCGGCAGGTTCGCCCCATGCTGAGCGAGCAGCCGGTGCGTGTTGGGATCGAACTCCAACCGGATATCGGTGACGAAATAGCCGTACTTGCCGGCGCTGGTGAGGAGCCGGTTCGTCCCGCCGCGATCGATCTCGCAGGCATAGGCATTGTGCGTGTGCCCGGAGATCACCGTCGCGATCGCGGGATCGAGCTTTTCGAGGATCGGCAATATCTCGCCGGAAAGCCCGTTGCAGTCGCGCACCTTGTACGTCGCGGACGTCTTGCCGCCCTGGTGGATGAGGAGAACGATCGCATCCGCGCCGGCGGCCCTAAGGCCCGGAACAAGCGCATTGGCCGTGGCCGCTTCGTCGGCGAAGCGGAGGCCGGCAACGCCCGTGGGGGTCACGAGGATGCCCGTGTCCTTCAGGGTCATTCCGATGAAGCCGATCTTCACCGGCCCGATCTGGCTGATCGCCGTCGCCGGGAAGATCGTCGAGCCATCCGCCCTCAGCACGTTCGCAGCGAGATATTCGAAGCGCGCGCCCTTGAAACGCTCGAGCCGGCAAGGGACCCGCGTCGTATATTT
>DASVXR010000192.1:0-11673 GCA_036392595.1 Sphingomicrobium sp. | reverse complement strand
TATCGAGCGAAGAACCCGGCGCTCACTCCGCAGGCCATTCGGCAGGCCTGGATGGCCGTCACTCCGCTCGGCTGGGTCGAGCATCGCCTCGCCTGGAGCCCAACCGGCGAGCTCGGCCGCTGGGCGACCGCCAACCCGGCGGTGGTCAGGATCGGCGACACCTTGTTCGTCCACGGTGGCCTCAGCGCCGAGTATGCGCCGCTCGGGATTGACGAGATCAACCGCCGCGTCGCGACCGCCATGGCCAGGGCTGACGACAGCGCTGCGTCCATCCTGTTCGATGATCTCGGCCCGCTCTGGTATCGCGGCCTCGCGACACGCGACCCGAGAGCCGATCCCGACGGCGCGGGCAAGCCCGGCACGGCCGCCAGGCCGCGCCTGCCGATCGACCAGGAGCTCGCGGCAGTGCTCGCTGCAACCGGGGCGAAGCGCATCGTCATCGCTCATACTCCTATCCTTTCCGGCATCAGCGTCGGCTACGGCGGCCGGCTCATCCGCATCGATACCGGAATTTCGCGCTTCTACGGCGGGCCGCTCACCTGGCTCGAGATCATCGGCGACCGAGTCATTCCGCACACCGCTGCGCGATCGCCATAAATCGAAGGAGGGGCACATGAGAGGATGGATCTGTCTGGCTGCTCTCGCGCTCGCGAGCTCACCACTGGCCGCGCGGCCGCCGTCCCCGCCGACTCCGCTCTTCGCGAGCGATGCGCCGATCCACATCACGATCACGGGTCCGATCTCGAACCTGGTCTCGAACCGCCGCGAAGTCCCCCGCCCCGGCACACTAACGGTGCCGGGCGAAGGCGCCTACCCGATCACCCTGACTCCGCGCGGGATCACCCGTCTCGCCTCCGACGTGTGCCAGTTCCCGCCGCTGCGTGTGGAGTTCACTCGACCACCGCCCGCCGGCTCGCTGTTCCAGGGCCAGCGGAAGCTGAAGCTCGTCGCCCATTGCAAGCGCGACCCCGATTTCCAGCAGAAGGTGCTGCTCGAATATGCGGCGTACCGAATGTACAACCTCATGACTCCGCAGAGCTTCCGCGTCCGGCTCGCCAACATCGACTATGTGGATAACGGCAAGCCTTATGTCTCCCGCCTCGGCTTCTTCATCGAGGACTTCGGCGACGTCGCGAAGCGCAACGGAATGTCGGTCGCGCACATGGGCCCGCTGGTCGCGCTCCAGCAGATCGAGCCTCGCTCCGCCGCGCGGCAGGCCGTGTTCGAATATATGATCAGCAATTACGACTGGTCGGAGCGCGCCGGGCCGCAGGGCACCGAATGCTGCCACAACAGCCGGCTGATGACCGCCGGCCCCGGAAGCCTGCTGACGACCGTGCCTTATGACTTCGACTTCTCCGGCCTAGTCGATGCGCCCTATGCGGGCCCGCCCGAAGGCATTCCGATCCGCACCCTGCGCGACCGCAACTACCGCGGCTACTGCGCGCACATGAACGAGGCGCGAGCAGCGGCGGCCGAATTCTCCGCAAAGCGCGGTGAGTTGCTCGGAGTGCTGGCCACGATCCCTGGAATGAGCGACCGCACGCGAGCGAGCGCGGCCAGCTATCTCGGCGGCTTCTTCCAGGACCTGGACAGCGGAAAAATCTTCCGCAGCTGCGTCAACTAGCCTTCTCGGGCTTCTCCGGCTTGGGACGTGCGGCAGCGTCGCGGCCGTCGTAATCGGCCAGAAACCGCTTCATCCCCTCGCGCTCGCCATATTCGGTGATCCACAGCGCAGCGAAGGTGTAGTTGAAGGCGATGCTGATGATCGCCGCCAGCTCGATCGCCCCGATCCCTGCCGCAAGCCCCGTTCCCACGGCGAGTAGGATGAACAAGGCGTCGCCCGAGCTCTTGAGCGAATTTCGGAACCTCACCGCCCCCGCAATGCCCGCGAGGCTGAACGCCAGCGCAAGCGAGTTCTGGACGATGATGACGATGCCGGTGACGATCATCGGCAGGACGATGATCGTGTTGACCAGCGACTGGTCATATTCGTCGCCCCCGCGCACCGCCATGTAGACCCAGCTCACGGGCAGCGACACGAGGATCGCGGCGATGATGGCCACCACGAGCCAGAAGACGCTCTGGCCGAAATTGGCGACATGCGCCGCCCGCACCGCCTCGCTCGCCTCCAGCGGGTTCTTGGTCGGTTGGGTGATCAGCTGCTCGACGCCGCCGATCGGCAAATAATTGCGGAGCTCGGGCCAGAGCTTCAGCGAGACGAACAGGACCAGCCCGATGACCAGGTAATAAGCCGTCAGTTCCAACAGCAGCTTCGACGCGCGCATCACTCTCCCCCTTCGTGAAGTGGCGGCGGTGCGGGAAGGCTAAGCGAAATCGAGCCGCTCCGCAAAAGCCTATTTCTTGTCCTCGTGACGGTGGTGATGGATCTTGTAGTGCGGGATCGGCTGCAGGACGCCGTAGCGCTCCTTCAACGGCTCCTGCTCGAGCGGCGGCCAGGGAATGTCCGCCAGCGGCAGGTCCGTGTCCGGTACCCGGTCGAGCAAGTCGCGCAACAAAGTTAGGCGGCCGAGCGGCTGGTCGTTGAAATCGACCAGCGTCCAGGGCGCATAGTCCGTGTGCGTCGCCGACAGCATCAGCTCCCGGGCTTCGGTGTAATCGTCGTAATGCTTGCGCGCCTTGATATCGATCGGCGACAGCTTCCAGCGCTTCATCGGGTTGTGCAGCCGGTTGGCGAACCTTTCCTCCTGCACCTCCTGGTCGCAGCACAGCCAATATTTGAACAGCAGCATCCCATCGTCCACCAGATGGCGTTCGAAGTCCGGCACCGCGTTCAAGAAGTCCTGCGCCTGGTCCGGCGTGCAGAAACCCATCACCCTCTCGACCCCCGCGCGATTGTACCAGCTCCGGTCGAACAGAACGATCTCGCCCTCCGCGGGCAGATGCTCGACGTAGCGCTGGAAATACCATTGCGTTCGTTCGCGCTCGCTCGGCGATGGAAGGGCGACGACACGGCACTGGCGGGGGTTGAGGAGCCGCGCGAACATGTCGATCGAGCCGCCCTTCCCGGCCGTGTCCCGCCCCTCGAAGACGATGACCATGCGCTGGCTGGTTTCGGAAACCCAGCGCGCCATGGCGCTGAGCTCCCTCGCCATCGGCTCGAGAAGCTTTTGATATTGCTCCTCGGTGAGCTTGCTCTTCCCGCTCATCGCCGGCTCCCTTTTGAAGTAAGTCTCGCACGGCGCATGCAAGTTTGGAACTCCCCGTCACTCCTCGACAGGCTGCTGCGCCCGCTCGCAACGGCCTTTCACAGGTTGCTCAGGAGGGCGCGGCCGCGCCCGAGCGGAGTCGGCGCGCATGCCCTCGCGCTGACGCCAGAGCGCAAGCTCATCCTCGTCAAGCTGCGCTATGCGCCCGGCTGGCGAGTCCCCGGCGGCGGACGCCATGCCGACGAGGAGCTACGCGATGCAGTTCTGCGCGAGCTTCGCGAGGAGATCGGGATGACCTCGCACGGCGCCGTTCGGCCGGCCGGCGGGGAGCTGCTGGTCGTCGAGGACGTCTGTTACGAGCCATCCAAATGGTCGTGGGAAGTCGAAGCGGTCCGCGAGGCGAGCCTGGACGAGCTTCCAGCGGATCTGTCGAAGCGCACCGCCGCCTGGATCAAGTCCGTTCGTCACAAGCTCTGAACATGAAAATGCCGGGCCCGTACGGAGCCCGGCACGACTTGCTGCGACGTTTGCGGGTTAGCCGCCAATCGGACTCGTGGTCGTCACGGTCGATCCGTTGATCCTCAGCGTCGAAGGCGCGAGGCGGAAAGTCCGGCCGGTGGTGGAGTTGGTGACGATAACCAGCCGTACATTCCCGTTGGCGTCGGTCACGACGCGGCTCACCGTTCCTATATTGGTGCCGTTCGAGTTCAGCACCTGCATGTTGATCGTCAGGCCCGTCAATGCGGTGCCGGCAACCGAGCCGCCGGCGAGCACGCTATGCGAGTTGGCATGCGCAATGCCGGTCGCCGATGCATGGAGCGGCCCCTGGCTCACGGCGATCGCCGGGTTGGCGAACGTGTTCGTCACTGTTGTGACCAGAGTAGTTCCATTCATGCTGAGCGTCGTCGGCGAAAGACGCAGAGTGCGCCCGGTTGAAGTGGTCACCAGCACGCCCAGGATGTTCCCGTTCCGGTCCGTAAGGATGCGACTGACCGTCCCGAGCGTCGTTCCCGTGCTGGTCTGCACGGTCAGGCCCGTCGCCAGTCCGGGAAGGGCGCTGCTCTGAACCGTGGTCCGACCACTCGTCGTGGTCCGGTTGAACGAGCTGTTGGCGCTGGCATGGCTGTTGATGCGCGTCGCATTGCCATTGATGTCCGCGCCCACGCCGGCACCCATGCCGCCGCTCATGCCCCCGCGATCGAGGACGCCGCCCATTCCGGCGCCCAGCCCGCCGCCCATGCCGCCGTGCGCGCCAGCTGCGCCGCCACCGCCCATGCCACCGTGGCCGCCGCCACCGCCGCCGCCGCCGCCAGCGAGAGCAGGTCCAGCGACGGCAATTGCCGCGGTAGCGACCGCTGCACTCAGGATTTTGCGGATCATGAGATTCCTCCTTTGCTCAACAATTTTAGGAAAAGCAGGTGATTCAACGCCGTTCGGTGAGGGAGGTTCGCGCCAGTCATCTCGCGTTAAGGCTGAGTCGGTGTGCCGTGCTTGTCCGGGGACAGGTCGGTCGCGCATCGGCTAAGGCGGACCCATGCACCGCCTGTTCGTCGCCATCCGTCCGCCCGACGATGTCCGCGACCTGCTGATCGATGCGATGGACGACAGCCCGGATTTCCGCTGGCAGGACGACGAACAGCTGCACCTCACGCTTCGGTTCATCGGCGAGGTCGACCGGCCGCAGGCGGACGATCTGGCGGACGCGCTGGGCCGCATCCGCGCCGAGCGCTTCCAGCTCCGAATCGTCGGCGTCGGCCGCTTCGACCAGCGCCGCGCCGGCGCCTTGTGGGCGGGCGTCGAGCCGAGAGAGCCGGTCGCGGCTCTTGCCTCCAAGGTCGAGCGTGTCTGCCAGCAGGTCGGCCTCGAACCCGAGCGGCGCGCCTTTCATCCGCACATCACCCTTGCCCGCTGGAAAGGCCGCCGGACGCGCGAGGTGCAGGAGTTCCTCGAACGCAAGCGAGGCCTCTCGTCCGAAGCGTTCGACGTCGACTGCTTCATCCTCTTCGAAAGCCGCCTCTCCCGCCACGGCGCTCACTATGAGGAGGTCGCGAGCTATCCGCTCTCCTGATTTGAGGCGTGGACCGGCCGGGAAAAACGGCCGCGCCATGAAAATATTGTTTGCTAGCTTTTTGGTTAATGCGTATTTAACAACATTGAGTCCGTTCAAGGAGGCATCCGGCAATGACAACTCCGTCCGAACCGAACGAGGACAGGCGCGACTTCCTCAAGAAGTGCGGCACCTTCGCCGCCGTGACGCCGCCGGCAGTGACCTTCCTGCTGTCGACCTCGATGAGCTCCAAAGCCATTGCGAAGTCTGGTGGAGGCGGCGGCCATCCGAACGGCAACAACGGCGTGCACAATGGGCAGGACAAGCCCCACGGCAACCCGCATCTCACCGCACCAGGCGGCGGGCCGGGGCACGGCCACGGGCACTGATCAGCAGCGGTCTCCTCCGGCCGCTGTGAGCAGTCCCGCTTCCAATAATAGTTCGTGCATGGCGCGTCTCGCCGTAAACACGCATACACTCCGGCAGACGAATCCAGCGGCTGCCGGAGTTCTTATTTGAGAGGCCACTCCCGACGCACGAGTCCGGTCCTGCGCTCCCTCGGCGGGCGAACCCTGCTCTTCAGCGAGCTGGGCCAGAGAGTCTATGAGCTCGACGATCTGACGGCGTTCGTCTGGGAATCGCTGCGGCAGGGAATCCGGGTCGAGGCGATGATCGACGAGCTGGTCGGCTCCGGAGTGGACGGTGAGGCAGCCGCCTGCGCCATTCGCTCCGCGGTGGCGCAGTTGCAGGCGATCCAGGAAACGGATGCGGCGCCCAAGTCCCCGGAAACCGGCAGCTCGCGGGAACGGATCGTCTCCTTCGTCACCGAAGTCGCCGGAGTGGCCGTTCAGCTGCACCTCTCCGAGGACCTCCTGCCGGAGATCGAAGCCACCCTCGGATATCTTCGAACGAGCGACCGCACGCCTGATGGCCAGCTTTTCGCGCGCCGCGTCGGTGATCAGGTCGAGTTCCTCCCGCCGGGCCGGCCGCTGCGGCAGTGCGACCCGTCGGAGTTCGTACCGATCCTCAAGGCCGAGCTGCTCGAGCAGGTGCTGCAGCTCGCGACCTATGAGGTCGCTCTTCACACCGCGGCGGTCGTTCGCAACCGCAAGGCCCTGCTGCTTGCCGGAAGCCCCGGAGCGGGCAAGACAACGCTGGCGCTCGCGCTGACTCGCTCAGGCTGGGCGCTGGCGGCCGACGACGTCGTCCTTCTCGATCAGGACGGCCGCATCACCGGCCTCCCCTTCCCGCTCACCGCCAAGTCGAGCTCCTGGCCGTTGATCGATGAACATTGGCCGGAGCTTTCTGCCGGTCCCGTTTTTCATCGCCCCGACGGCTTTGACGTGCGCTACATCGTGCCGGAGCCGATGGCCGGGGCCGGACCGTGGGAGATAGGCTCCGTCGTCCTCCTCGACCGCCGCGCCGAAGGCGATGCGCTGCTCGAAGAGGTCGAGCCGACCAGCGCGTTCGCCGCGCTTCTGGCCGAAGGTACGTCGCACGATCAGCAGCTGAGTACGGCCGGCTTCACCGCCCTCGTCGGCGCGCTCGACAAAGCGCAATGCCGGAGGCTCATCTATTCCGATCTGCTCGAAGGTGCGGATGTGTTGCGCGGCCTCTGTCCGTGAAGCACCGCGCGAGCCCCCTCCGTCTCCTCATTGCCGCCCTGGACGGCCGGCTGCCTGACGAATCTGCCTGGCCGAAAGTCCTCGAGACCGCGAACCGTGGCTGGCTGGTGCCGGCGCTCTATGTCGCGCTCAGGAAGCAGAACTGCATCGACGCGGTTCCAGAGCCGGTGCGCGATTATCTGGCCCTGCTCCACGACCGCAATGCCGAGCGCAACCGGCGCCTGCGCGCCCAGCTGATCGAGGCCGTTGGAGCGCTCAACCGGAAAGGCATCGAGCCGATCCTGCTCAAGGGCGGAGTCAGCCTGTTCACGGCGCCGGACGACAGTCTCGGTGCGCGGATGCTCAGCGACCTCGACATCAACCTCGAGCCGTCGGAAATGCGCACCGCCAAGGATGCTCTCGCCGAGCTCGGTTACCGCGAAAGGGCGATCCCGCGCGAGCTGGGCCGGCCGCAGGACGTGGGCGAGATCGAGCTTCACGACCGGCCAAGCCGCCGGTCCGCCGCCTACCTCAAAGGCGACTTGCGCGCTTGGACCTCGGTCATGGAGAAGGACGGCGCAAGCGCCCGCATCCCCGACCCGACCGCGCGGGCCCTTCACCTGATCGTCCACGACATGATCAAGGAAGGCGATTACTGGCGCCTGCGCATCGACCTCAGGCATCTCCACGATCTGGCCGAGCTCGCCAGGGCACCGGAGGGCCTGGATTGGCGCAGGCTCATCGACGCGCTCTCGATCGGACCGGCGCGCGCCGCGCTCGAGCTGCAGGCGATCGCGCTCGCCGATCTCTATCGGGTGAGCGTCCCCGGCGACCTCATTCGCGGCCTCCTAACGCGGCTCAGGCATTCGGCCCGCCTTGCGACCGCAACACAAGGCTTGGGAGGTTACCTGTCCCGCGCAGCTGGCAACTTGTCCTGGGGCCTGCACCGGCTTCGCGACGATTATTCGTGGGAGGGTGCGGGCAAGCTGATGCGGCGCGCGCGCGGCGTCTTCCTGATGCCGGCGAAAGGATCGCGGCTCTAGCCTGCTTCAGCTGATGAACGCGCTGACGAACGCGTTCGCCGGTTCGGCCTTCACCTCGGCCGGCGGAGCGAATTGCTGGACGCTCCCGCGATCGAGCAGCGCAACGCGGTCGGCGAGCTCGAACGCTTCCTCGTGATCGTGAGTGACGAAGATCGAGGTGAGGCGGAGTTCGTCGTGGATCTTGCGCAGCGCCTGGCGCAGCTCGCGCCGGACCTTGGCGTCGAGCGCTCCGAACGGTTCGTCGAGCAGCAGGATGCGCGGGTTGCGCGCCAGCGCCCGGGCGAGCGCGACTCGCTGCCTCTGCCCGCCCGACAGCTGGCTGGGATAGCGCTCACCGTAGCCGGCCAGCTGAGTCAGGCCGAGCAGCTCCTCGACTCGCGCTCTGATCGCCGCGCGTGACGGGCGGCTCGATCGCGGCATAACGTCGAGACCGAACGAGATGTTCTGCGCGACCGTCATGTGACCGAACAAGGCATAATGCTGGAAGACGAAGCCGATGCCTCGGCTCGAAGCCTGGGCGTCGGTGACGTCTCGGCCGCCGAACCAGATCCTCCCCTGCTCCGGCTCTTCGAGCCCCGCGAGGATTCTCAGCAGCGTCGTCTTGCCCGAGCCCGACGGCCCGAGCAGCGCGACGAATTCGCCGTCGTTGATCGTCAGGCTGACATCGCTGATCGCCGGATAAGTGGAGTAGCTCTTGGAGACATGCTCCACCCTGATCGACATCTCAGTGCATGGCAGCGAGCTCGCCCCTGTACCTCCACTCGAGCGCTGATTTGAGCGCGAGGGTGACGAGGGCCAGAAGAGCAAGGAGCGACGCAACTGCAAAGGCGGCGACAAAGTCGTAGTCATTGTACAGGGCCTCTACTTGTAGCGGCATGGTATTGGTCTCGCCGCGGATGTGACCGGAAACGACGCTGACTGCCCCGAACTCCCCCATGGCGCGCGCGTTGCAAAGGAGCACGCCGTAGAGCAGCCCGAAGCGGATATTCGGGAGAGTGACTCGCCAGAATGTCTGCCATCCCGAGGCGCCGAGAGTCAGCGCGGCTTCCTCGTCGGCGCGCCCCTGGGCGGTCATCAGCGGGATCAGCTGGCGGGCGACGAACGGGAAGCTGACGAACAGGGTCGCGAGGACCAGCCCGGGAAGGGCGAAGATGATGTGGATGTCGTGCGCCTGAAGCCACGGGCCGAACCAGCCCTGCGCTCCGAAGAGCAGGACGAAGACCAGGCCGGAGACGACCGGCGAGACCGAGAAGGGCAGCTCGATCAAAGCGATCAGCGCCGCCTTCCCGCGGAAGTCGAACTTCGACACCGCCCAGGCGGCGGCGATCCCGAAGGCGGTGTTCAGCGGCACCGATATCGCTGCGACGATCAGCGTCAGCCGGATCGACGAGCGTGCGTCCGGCTCCGACACTGCCACCCACCACGCGTCCCAGCCCTTGTGCAGCGCCTCGAACAGGACCGCGCCGAGCGGCAGGATCAGCATCAGCAGCACGTAGGCGACGGCCGCCAGGATCAGCAGCGCCTTGGCGGCGGGCGGTTCGCGAAGGCCGCGCGCGGTCATGCGATCCTCCGCTGCTGCCAGTGCTGCAGCAGGTTGAGCAGGAACAGCACCGCAAAGGAGATCAGCAGCATCACGCAGGCGATCGCCGCCGCCCCGGCATAATTATATTCCTCGAGCTGCGTGACGATGAGCAGCGGCGCGATCTCCGACTTGAACGGCACGTTGCCGGCAATGAAGATCACCGAGCCATATTCCCCGGCGCCTCGGGCGAAGGCGAGCGCGAACCCGGTCGCGAGCGCCGGGGCGATCGTCGGCAGGATGACGCGCGCAAAGGTCTGCAGCCGCGTCGCTCCAAGAGTGACGGCGGCTTCCTCTACCTCGCTGGAAGCTTCGGCGAGCACAGGCTCGACCGTGCGCACCACGAACGGAAGCCCGATGAAGGTGACGGCGACCACCACGCCGGCGGGCTTGTAGGCGACCGGCAGCCCGACCTCGGCGAGCAGCCGTCCGATGATTCCAGTGTCGGCATAGAGCGCGGTCAATGCGATTCCGGCGACTGCCGTCGGAAGCGCGAACGGCAGGTCGATGAGAGCGCTCAGGAATTTTCGTCCAACGAAGCGATAGCGGACCAGCACCCAGGCGACGAGAAGGCCGAAGACGCAGTTGATCGCGGCCCCGAGCGCCGCCGCGCCGAAAGAGAGCCGGTAGGCAGCCAGGGCTCTCGGCGAGGCTGCGGCTGACCAGAAGGTCGCCCAACCCTCGCTTCCGCTTTTGACGAACACCGCGGCGAGCGGGATGAGGACGATCAGCGACAGCCACAGGATCGTGACGCCCAGCGACAAGCCGAACCCCGGGAGTGGTGAGGAACGGCCGCGCGATGCGCCGGGCGTCACGAACGGGTCAGAAGTCCAGGTGGATGCGAGTTGCAAGCGAATCGCCCTTCGTCTTCGATCCAACCGGGTCGAGCGGAGTGTTGTCGCCCCAGAAGTGAATCCAGTTCACCATCAGCTTGGCGTACGGATTGAAATACCAGTTGAGACCGGCGGTGACGGTCGATGCCTTGTTGCCTCCTCGCCCGAGCGCCGGAGTGTCCGACAGGTCCAGATGGTCGTAGCGCAGGGCCACTTCGAATGCGCCAAGGCCGCCGTTCCCCAGCTCCTTGAACGGGCGGATGCGGTCGAAATTGCCGGCCTTGAAGGGCCGAGTCTCCCCGGTCAGCATATAAGCGGCGTACCCGTCGTAACCAGTAAATGATTTATTAACCGCGTTGAAGCGATCAAGCCAGAGGCGACCCGCCTCTCCTGCGACCGTCAGTGGCCCGAATACGCCAGCCGCCTCGATACCGCCGTAGCGGAGCGAGTGCGTGTTGGTGATGATTCCGCTGTCGGCGATGTTTCCGCCGTCGATGCGCACGCCGGGCCGGTCAGCGAGGCGCACCGCATCCGGGACATCGCCCGACTTCAGCCTGTCGCGGTAGTAGCCCGAAATTCCGAGGTGAAGGATCCGCCCAGGCTCGTACAGCGGCTCCCAGGTCGCTCGACCGTTGACGCCCCAGCTTTCGCCCGGAGCGGCCCCACTTCCCCGGCTGATCGACTCATTGTCGCCGAACAGGCCGGCGGCGATGTTGATATTCTCCTTCGGCGCGTAGGCCGCGGAAAGGCCGATGCGCCGCTCCGCGCCCGCGTTTCCGAAGGCATTGGTGAACATGCCCCGCTCGAGGAACATGTTGTAATTGTCGCTATTGTTGGACTCGAGGCCGAACGGCGCCTTGTGCTGGCCGATCGTCAGCAGGGTCTTGGGGATCTTCGTATATTGCAGATAGGCGTCGGTGATGTTCACCGCATTGCCGGCGAAATCGACCTCGGCCCGATAGTTGAACCATTTGAACGCCGTGCCTTCGAAACCGAGCCGGGCGCGCCGGAAGGCGGTACCGTCGCTATATCGGTATCCGCCTTCGCGCTCCTTGAAGACGCCGGCGTCGGTCTCGACCACTCCTCGCGGCTTGAAGGTGAAATTGCCGTTCGGATCGGAGATGGCCGGAACCCAGCCGAACTGAGCGTTCTTGGCGGCGCGGGTCTCCACCGTTTCGAGCCTGCCTTCGTTGAGCTCGGCCTGCTGCCTCAGCTGCGTGTTCTCGGCTTCGAGCTGCTGCACCCGCGCCTCGAGCGCGTTCAGGCGGTCAAGGATCACGTCGCCCGTAGGCTTTGGCGCCGCCTTGGGAGGCTCCTCGTCGGCCGGGACCAGCGTGTCGAGCGGCGTTTCCGTGGGCTCGGCCGACGAGGGCTGCGGCTGCGGTGCGGGCTGCGCC
>DASVXR010000191.1:0-4779 GCA_036392595.1 Sphingomicrobium sp. | reverse complement strand
AAGCGCGACCTGTCGGGCTTCGGCACCTTCCTGATCATGGGGGTCGTCGGGCTCTTTGTCGCGATGCTGCTCAACATGTTCCTGCGCTCGCCGGGCCTGAACCTCGCGATCAGCGCGATCGGCGTGCTGATCTTCGCGGGGCTGACCGCCTATGACACGCAGAAGATCAAGAGCATCTATTTCGCGGTCGCGGGACATGGCGAGGCGATGGCCAAGACGGCCGTCATCGGCGCGCTGAACCTCTACCTCGACTTCATCAACATGTTCCTGTTTCTGCTGCGGTTCATGGGCGATCGCCGCTAGGCCTCGCCGAAGTCACAAAGGAAGGGCCGGGGGAGCGATCCTCCGGCCCTTTTGCTTGAGAGCTGCCCATGCGTAACCTGGATGCGGTCTTTGAGAGACTCGCCAGCTCGCCTTTCCGGACGAAGTTCCGTCTCGGGGCGAAGGACCGCGCCTATCTCGATAGCCGGGGAATCAAGGTAGTCCTCGACCATGCACGCGACTTCATCGGCAAGCGCCTGGCGCCGGCGGAGCCGCCGAATGACGGGCGTCAGACGCCGTGGCGCGGCCACCCCGTGTTTGTCGCCCAGCACGCGACGGCGACCTGCTGCCGCTCGTGCCTCGCCAAATGGCACGGCATTCCGGCGGGACGCGAGCTGACACCTGAAGAGCAGGAGCATGTCGTGCAAGCGATCGAGCTGTGGCTGAGCAGAACCACTTCTTAGCCGAACACTCGGCGCTGTATCGCAAGAAAGCGAGGATCGCTTCGGATCGGGTCGACGAAGGGATCAATCTGCATGGCGGCTAGGCCGGCGTCCTTCGTTGCCCAGGCAGCTTCGAGTGCCGACAGGGCTTTGTCAGTATCCCTGAGCTGCGCGTAGACCTCGGCGAACTGATAATTCACCGTATCGCCGTAGCGTTTCCTGAGTGCCTCGATAGCCCGAAGCGCAGCTTCCCTGTCGCCTGACCTGGCGGCAATCACTCCTTCGCCGACCTGCCGGCGATAATCGTCTGGGGGCAGCGCATTCAACTCGCGCCTGGCCTCATCGATGCGGCCGAGCTCCATGAGAGAAAATACGAGGAAGGATCTCGCGCGGCGGTTTTGGGGAGCGATGCTCAGCGCTTCGCGGGCAGCGTCGATGCATTGCGGGTACTTCCTCCCGGCGTAGAAAACCCATGCGCGGGCCATCCGCGCAATGGCATTCAGAGGATCCCGCGCAATCGCTCGCTCGGCCATGGACTCGGCTTCGCTCTGCCGGTGCACGCGCGCCAGCATGATCGCATAATTTACGAAGGCGGCGATATCGGGTCCCGGGAGCTCCACCGCTCGGGCGAGGGCGTCGAGCGATTTCTTTGCCTGGAGACTGTTGTAATAGATGACGCCCAGCGCCGAGTAGCCGAGCGCCATGGAGGGAGCGATCATGATCGCGCGCCGGACCGACTGCAGAGCTTCGGCTTCGGTGCGAAATTTCTCAGCGTTGTTTGGCGCCCAGGCGTTCGCCCAGAGGTCCTGATTCAGGCCTCTGCGCGCGTGGGCTTCGGCATAGTTCGGATCTAGCTCAATCGCCCTGCCGAACAATTCTATGCGGCGAAGGAAGGCGGAGCCGCTGTCATCTCCTTCGGTTGCCGTAGCCTGGAGCAGGAGGTCCTGCGCCTGCGGGTTCTTCGTTCCGCCAATGGACAGTAGATCGCTCGAACGGTTTCCGAGCCGCACGCTGAGTGCCCTCGCGACATTGGCGGCAATGTCGGATTGTATTTGAAGCACATCGCCGAGCGGCCGGTCGAAAGTCTCGGACCATCGCTCGAGCCCGTTCCTTCCGTCGACCAGCTGCGCGCTGACCCGAATGGTCGAAGGCGACCTCCGTACGCTGCCGGTGACCACGTTCGCCACGCTGAGGCGTCGCGCCGCGGTGATCGCGTCGGCGTTGCGAAGCATTTCCGACGAGGTGCGAGCGACCACTTCGACACCAGCAAGGGCAGCGAGAGCGCTCCGCACCTCTTCGGCGATGCCGTCGGAAAAGTAGGTCTGGGATGGATCCCCGCTAAGGTTGGCAAAGGGCAGGACGGCGATCGTGTTCGCCCTTGCACTTGAGGGGCGCAGCAGGAGCCATCCACCGGCGGCGGCGGCAAGGACGACCGCGCCTCCGCCAGCTACAAGCGCCGAGCGCCGCGTGAAGATGGGACCGTCCTTGTGGACCCCCTCTACCGGTGCCGTGCTCCCGAGCATCGAATGTACGCATGCGCTGACCGCGCGGTAATGCGGGTCGGAAGCATCGCCTTTCCATCCGGCGAGCGACAGCGCCTGCATCTCGCCGAAGCCGAGTGGCGGCTGCACCTTGTCGATCGTGATTGGCAGGTAGGTCCCCTTGCCCTGCGCCCTGCTTGCCTCGTCGCGGACGAAGCGGCCTTCGGGGCCAGTGGAGCGCTTGCTCCAGACGACGATCACGCAGCGGGCGGCTTCCAGATGCTCGGCGATCGCTTCGCGCCAGGCTTCGCCGCCGCCAACGCGTGCGTCCCACCAGACCGACAAGCCCTCAGCCTCGAGCGCTTCGACGAGCGGCTCAACCCGCGACCGGTCTTCCGCCTTGTAGGAAACGAATACGTCCCACATCGAACAGGTCCCCTGGCGATGTGCATCTTAAGGATAAATGCCGTTGAATGCGACGTGCCGCGAGGCCCGGGCGCGCCATCCGATCGTGAGAACGACAATTTCGTAACTAGCGCTCGTCATCGATTTCCGACAAGCACGACGCCTGATGGGGCAGGAGGCGACACTGTCGTTTGCCAGGAAGTACGGCGGTTACACTGCCGACGTCTATGAAAGCCGCCGCGTCGGCAAGAAATGGGACTCGGAGAACGAGGCCGTCCAGCAGCTCCTCGAGTATATCCCCGAAGGCTCCAAAGTGCTGGACTGTCCGGTCGGCACCGGCCGCCTCTTCCGTTATTTCAACGCACGCAAGTTCCGGACGTCGGGCCTCGACGCCTCCGCGGACATGCTCGAGCAGGCGCGCATGGCGGCCGAGAAGGTCGGTGGAACGCTCAGCCTCAAGGAAGGCGACATTCGCTCGCTGCCGTTCGCCGACGGATCGTTCGATCTGGTCGTCTGCGTTCGCTTCCTCAACCTCATCAAGCGGGACGGAGTCGAGGTCGTTGTTCGCGAGCTGACGCGCGTCAGCGGCGACAAGATATTGATCGGGATCCGCTACATCGCCCCTCTCAGCGACCTCCGGGCGAATGCGGACGATCTGGTGCGCCTAGCGAGCCGGCCGCTGTGGCTCGCCAAATGGCTTCTTCGCGGATCCGACATGGTCATCCACAAGAAGAAGTTCGTCACCGGCATGATCAAGCGGTGTGGCCTGACCGTCGTTCAGACGAGATATGTGGAGCGGCGATGGGACGGGACCGACTATGTGATGCTGCTCCTGCAAAAGCCGGGAGCGTCCAAATAGAGGAGGCCGCGACGGGCCTTTTTTATTTTGCGTTAACATCAAGGCCTTGAAACTTGCCGCCGCTTGGGCGCACAAGCGGCTCTCCTGACATGGAGGACCGGTGGGGCGGGTCTTTCTGAGCTATGCCCGTGAGGACGTCGGCACCGCCAAGCAATTGGCGATGGTGATCGGTTCAGCCGGACACACGGTCTGGTGGGATCGCGAGATCCAGGGCGGATCCCACTTCTCCGCGGAGATCGACCGGGAATTGAAGGCCGCCGATGCGGTCATCGTCCTCTGGTCCGAAGCTGCGATCAAATCGCCGTGGGTGCAGGACGAAGCCGCGGAGGGGCGCGACTCCGGGCGGCTCGTTCCGATCATGATCGGCGCCGAAAAGCCTCCGCTCGGTTTCCGGCAGTTCCAGTCGATCGATTTCTCCAACTGGGACGGAAGCGATGACGGAGCAGCGCCGCGCGCGCTGATGAAAGCGCTCGCCCAGAAATGCGACGACATGCAGCCGAAAGCCGATGCGGTGGCCGAACCCGTCAAGGACAAGGATCACCGCACGTCCATCTGTGTCCTGCCGTTCGTGAACATGAGCGGCGAGCCCGACCAGGAATATTTCAGCGACGGAATCAGCGAGGACATCATCACCGACCTGTCCAAGGTTTCCGCTCTGTCAGTGGTCGCCCGGAACACGGCCTTCATGTTCAAGGGCCAGTCGGTCGATGTGAAGGAGGTCGCGCAGAAGCTCGGCGTCGATCATGTTTTGGAAGGAAGCGTCCGCAAGGCCGGGAACCGGGTGCGGATCACGGCGCAGCTGATTGACGGCAAGGCGGGCGATCACCTCTGGGCGGACCGCTTCGATCGCGACCTTACGGACATTTTCGAAATCCAGGACGAGATTTCGAAGGCGATCGTCGACGCTCTCAAAGTGAAGCTCCTCCCGGCCGAGAAGAAGGCGATCGAAAGCCGCGGCACGTCCAACGTCGAAGCCTATGATCTCTACCTCATGGCCCGCCAGCAGTGGATCAGCGGACCGTTCGGCTCTCTCCGACGCGAGCAGGCGATCACCCGGCTTTGCCGGCAGGCGACGCTGCTCGATCCCGAATATGCTCAAGCCTGGGCTCTAATGGGGCTGGCGCAGCTCGAGCTCCGCTTCGTGCATGGGCACGACGAGGATGCACTCTCGTCCGCAGAGCGGGCCTTCGAGATCAATCCGGGACTGGCGGAAGCGCATTGCATCAAGGCGCGCTACCTGGAGGAGGAAGGGCGCACCGAAGACGCCGAGAAGCTGATCCGCACGGCGCTGAAGCTCGACCCCGAGTCCTGGGAAGTGAACCGCGAGATG
>DASVXR010000190.1:0-3070 GCA_036392595.1 Sphingomicrobium sp. | reverse complement strand
TACACGTTCATCGATCCGGCCAATCCGCCAGATCCGCCGCAGAACGACTATTACGTTACCGCCGACAATCTCTACACGATCTGGGGCGTTGGCCTGGTTACCTTCGGGCTGCCAACCGCAGCCCAGCAGGCGTGGCTCTCTGATTCAGATAACCTGCTCAGCGCTTCGAGCCTTTCGACCTTTCCCACCGACTGGGTTTCGTTCGGCTTTCCCTATCCCGCCAACACTTCCATCCCGCTTTGGGAGCTCGTCACCTGGGTCGACAACCAGGTGCTGCTCACCGAGCAAGGTGTGTCGAACGCGGATGCCTGGAGCATCGGCGGCCTTAGCGGGACCGGCACTTTCTACTTCAGCGACATCTCCGTCACGAACGGCACCAGTACCGGCGAGACTCTGAATGGCGGCAGCGCGGCGGAG
Source organism: Sphingomicrobium sp. (assembly GCA_036392595.1). Classification (GTDB taxonomy): domain Bacteria; phylum Pseudomonadota; class Alphaproteobacteria; order Sphingomonadales; family Sphingomonadaceae; genus Sphingomicrobium. The sequence continues at coordinate 2,653 of DASVXR010000190.1, read as the reverse complement.
ACGCTCAACGGACTTGGCGGCGACGATACGCTGAACGGCGGCGGCGGCAGCGACGCGCTGCACGGCGGCGACGGCAACGACACGCTGAACGGCGGCGACGGGATCGATCGCCTGTGGGGCGACGACGGCAATGACATCCTCAATCCCGGTTCCGATGCGGCGTTCATCTACATCACGGGCGGCGTGAACCGTGCAGGAGTCTATTCCGTCGATGGAGGCCTCGGCACCGACACGCTGGTGCTGGACTATTTAGCGGCAACCACGTCGCAATCGATCAATGGCGACCAGGTCCTGGCGAGCCCGCAGGTCCTCAACGTTGAGCAGCTTGCCATCACCGGCAGCCCGTTTGCCGACTTCCTGACGGGCTCGTCGGGCAACGATCAGCTCTACGGGGGTGACGGCTTCGATTTCCTGAGCGGAGGCGGAGGCAACGATCTGCTCGACGCCGGCGCGCCGGGAGCATCATCCGTCACCACGATCGGGCCAGGCGGCCATTCCAACGCCGATGCGCTGTCCCTGGACCACCTGTTCACCGCCGGATCCGGCGATCCCAGCGTCAACATTTCCATCCACGCCGTCCAGACCAAGGTCAGCGACACCTGGGGCCTGCGGCCGCAGGCAGGCGGCTTCTATTCCTTTACAGTGGGCGCCGCGGGGGATCAGGCGACCATCGCGTTTACCGTCGATAACGAGCTTAGCGACGTTGCCGAATTTCACATCAAGGACGCGAATGGAGTCTCGGTCTTCGACTGGACCTCCCTCGACCCCCCGCCGCCGATCACCTTCTCCGCCGCGGGCACTTACTATCTGCAGGTCGTCATCTTCCAGGGTTTCAACCCGTGGGACACTGCCGACATCGACCTTACTTTCTCGCTGCAGGGAGCGGACGTGCTGACGTCCAACGTGCTTGCCGGCGGCACGGGCAATGACACTTACGTCGTCAATTCGCCGACGGACCAGGTCATAGAAAAACCGGGCCAGGGGAAGGACACAATCCAGAGCTCGGTGAGCTGGATACTCGGGGCGAACGTCGAGAATCTCACGCTGACCGGCTCAACCGCGATCGACGGCACCGGGAACAACCGCGCCAATCATATTATCGGCAACAGCGCGGCCAATGTGATCAGCGGAGGCGGCGGGGGCGACATTATCACGGGGGGCGGCGGCGCGGACACCCTCTCCGGCGGCGCCGGCCGGGACATCTTCCGTTTCACTGCGCTTTCCGACTCCGCTCCCGGCGCTGCGGATTTGATCTTGGACTTTGCCAGCAGGCCGATGGTCGGCACGGCCCATCCAGACAGGATCGACCTCTCGGCAATCGATGCCAATGTGAACAAGGCCGGCAACCAGGCCTTTACGTTCGTGAGCAATTTCACGGGGCATGCCGGTCAGCTCTACAGCAGCTATGATTCGCAGGCGCTCGTCACGCACATCTACATGGACGTGAACGGCGATGGGGTGGCCGACATGACCATCGACCTTGCTGGCCAAGTGCCACTCTCAGCGGCCGACTTCCTCCTCTAAGGAAAGAGCGTCCGCTGGCCGCGTGGATTGCGCTGCGCGATGACCATCGCGCCCACGACGCAGCCCGCGAAGAGCGCGCCTTCCAGCGCTCCCGTCATGGACTGGCTGATCGGGCCCAGGCCGCTCTCGCCGAAAATCGCGCCGAGCCGATCGAAATGGAGACGCGATTTCGGCAAGCTGTGCGCGAGCAGGTCGAGACTGCCGGCCATCAGCCGCCCGCCGAGCAGCGGGATGACGAGGCCGGCGAGGCCGCCGCACAAAGCGGCCATCGCGGCGCCGCTTCGGAGCGATCTGGTCCGGCTCGCTAGCCAAGCGCCGAAGCCCACCGCGGCGCCGAGGATCGCCCCCTCCATCGAGCCGGTGATGTTGCCCGGCGACTGGCCGACCACCAGGCTGAATGCGTCGAGGCCGAGAAGCTTCACGACCGCGCCGACGACCAGCCCGCCGCCCGCTCCTGCGACCGTGAGCCATTGCCACGAAGCAGGGCGCGACCAGAAGGCTGTCGCGAGGGCCAGGCTCACTCCGGCTGCGCCGATGATTCCGACCAGCATGGTGAGGGAGACGAGGACGAGAACGATCGACATTCCGCCGAGGCCGGCTTCGGATGGCTGCGACGCCGCGACGAATCCGTAGATGAGCCCGCCGATGAGTCCGGCAGCGGCCCCGCCGAGCGTGCCCGCCGTGGCCGTGACGACGAATTGGCGCCAGCGCTGTGACTCGCTGCGAGGGGCGACCGCAGGGGCGCGCTCGCTACCGAGCAGCTCGACCGGCGCAATGAACCGGTAGCCATGCTTCGGGACCGTCTCGATGAAGCGCGGGCTCGACGCATCATCGCCGAGCTGCCGCCGGAGCGTGCGGATGCATTGGGTGAGCGCTTCGTCGGTCACCGGCACGCCCCGCCAGACCTCCTCAAGGAACCGGTCCTTGGAAACGAGCTTGCCGCGGTCGCGGATGAGCAGCGTCAAAGCGTCGAAATAGCGCCCATTGAGGTCGACGGTTTCGTCTCCGGACCTCAGACGGCGGTCGGCCGTATCGAGGACGAAGCTCTCAAAGACGAAGCATTCCGCCATTTCTCAGCAAAACCTCACGACTTGCTCATGCCTTTCATGGGCCGATCCGGCCACTCCAC